>NZ_JAJOHW010000108.1 GCF_021129195.1 Chromobacterium aquaticum
GTCAGCGGCCGAGCACACCAGGATAGCGCCGTCCATCTGGGCAGCACCGGTAATCATGTTCTTAACGTAGTCGGCGTGACCCGGGCAGTCTACGTGAGCGTAGTGACGGGACTCGGTTTCGTATTCTACGTGAGCGGTATTAATGGTAATACCACGAGCCTTCTCTTCCGGCGCGCTGTCGATCTGGGAGTAGTCTTTGGCTTCGCCGCCGAACTTCTTGGACAGAATGGTGGTGATAGCAGCGGTCAGAGTGGTTTTACCATGGTCCACGTGACCGATGGTGCCGACGTTTACGTGCGGTTTAGTCCGCTCGAACTTTTCCTTAGCCATGGCAAAATTTCCTGAATACGAAACAATACAAAGTAAATGGTGGTGCCCATGGGCAGAATTGAACTGCCGACCTCTCCCTTACCAAGGGAGTGCTCTACCCCTGAGCTACATGGGCCCTTAAAAACAGGCTATACGCTTGGAGCGGGTGAAGGGAATCGAACCCTCGTCGTAAGCTTGGAAGGCTTCTGCTCTACCATTGAGCTACACCCGCCTGCAACAACAACCTACAGCAACTTTCGTCGCACACGCCAAGACGTCAAATTCTGGTGGAGGGAGAAGGATTCGAACCTTCGAAGGCAGAGCCGTCAGATTTACAGTCTGATCCCTTTGACCGCTCGGGAATCCCTCCTGAAAGAGACCCGAATAATATAGATAGCTCTGAACACCGTCAACAGCTTTTTGCGCTTTTTTCTAATTATTTTACGCAAAAAACGAAAACGCCCTGGCTCTGCCAGGGCGATCTCAATGAATTCATGAGCTTAGCGTTTACGCCTGCCCAGAGATTTTCAAATATTTCTGATGCAGCTGATCCTGCGTCTCCGGATGGGCCGGATCCAGCGGGATGCAATCCACCGGACAGACTTGCTGACATTGCGGCTCATCGTAGTGACCTACGCACTGAGTGCACAGATTGGGATCGATCTGGTAGATCTCTTCGCCCTGCGAGATCGCATTGTTCGGGCACTCCGGCTCACAGACGTCGCAGTTGATGCATTCGTCGGTAATCATCAAAGACATAGTAAATTCCTCAAGTATTCCACATCATGAATTTTGTCACCCGACAGTCGGGCTCGCAAGCTCGCCCCGTTATATATTTATGAGCCCGCCTGCGGATACTGGCTCAACCGGGCTCCTCCGCCCGGCGCAGCAGGCCGTAGTGCACCTGCCCGGCCTTGGCCTGTTTCAACACTTCCCAGCCCGGCAATGCTTCCGGCCAGCGCCGTGCCTCGACATATACCACGCCGTCCTCGCTCAGCATCGGCGGCAACAACGGCAGCACCTGCTCCAGTAGGTCGGAATCGAACGGCGGATCGACGAAGACGACATCGAAACGCTCGCGGCAAGCTTTCAGATAAGCCAGGGCCTCCTGCGGCGCCACGTCTATCGCCATCGCGGACAATAATTGCCGATTGGCTTTCAAGGATTCGGCCACGACGCGGGATTTCTCCACCATCACCACCCGACGCGCTTCGCGCGACGCCGCCTCGAAGCCCAGGGCACCGCTGCCGGCGAACAGATCCAGGCAGGATTTGCCGTATAGCTGCTGCCCCAACCAGTTAAACAGCGTTTCCCTCACCCGGTCCGGCGTTGGCCGTAAACCCTGAGCGTCAGGAAATGGCAGCAGACGGCGCCGATACTCGCCACCGATGATTCTGACCGTGTTACGCGACTGACTCATAATGCCCTGCCCAAAAAACAAGGGGCTGAGTGTACCCCGATACGCGCCGACGCGCCTCATTGTTGCGCAAACCCGCCACCATCTGTCGCACACGATGTCACAGTAGGCAGTTTATTCCTTATATATAGATTCCGGATTTTCTCGTTCGTCGCCACCTGGCAGCAACAATTGGGTAAGCCATCTCATTTGAGGATACAATTTAGCCATTTACCGAATTCAGCCGGCCTTAACGCATGTTTAGCTTCTTCAAAAGAAAAACCAAATCCGAACCCACGCAGCCGATGGAGGCGCAAACCGATAGCACGGTGGAGCTCGCCCCGATTGAGGCAATGGAGTTCCCGGCACCGCAAGCACATGCCGAGCCCTTGGCGCCAGAGCCCGCCCCGGTCGCGCCCGAACCTATCGCCGAGCAAGCCCCTATCGCCATCGCCGCGGAGCCCAGCGCCCCCGAGGCCGAACCTGCCTCCTTGAAAAAGATGAGCTGGACCGAGCGGCTGAAAGCCGGCCTGTCCAAAACCAGGGACAAGCTTGGCAAGTCCCTGGCCGGCCTGTTTGGCGGCGGCAAGATCGACGAAGACTTGTATGAGGAGTTGGAAACGGTGTTGCTCACCGCCGATATGGGCGTGGACGCGACCAACCATCTGCTCGGCGATGTGCGCGAACGCGTCTCACTGAAAGGACTGAAAGACTCCGCCGAACTGAAAGGCGCGCTGAAGGAATCGCTGAGCGACTTGATCTCCCCGCTCGAGCAAGGCCTGGACGTCAACGGCAAGAAGCCTTTCGTCATCATGATGGCCGGCGTCAACGGCGCCGGCAAGACCACATCGATAGGCAAGCTGGCCAAGTACTACCAGAGCCAGGGCAAGAGCGTGCTGCTCGCCGCCGGCGATACTTTCCGCGCCGCCGCCCGCGAGCAATTGATGGCCTGGGGCGAGCGCAACAATGTCACCGTGATCGCCCAGCAAGGCGGCGACTCCGCCGCCGTCTGCTATGACGCGATTCAGGCAGCCATCGCCCGCGGCATCGACATTGTACTGGCCGACACCGCTGGCCGCTTGCCCACCCAACTGCACCTGATGGAGGAAATCCGCAAGGTGAAGCGGGTGATCCAGAAAGCGCTGCCGGAAGCCCCGCACGAAATCATTCTGGTGCTTGACGCCAATATCGGCCAGAACGCGATCAATCAGGTCAAGGCCTTCGACGATGCGCTGGGCCTGACCGGTCTGATCTTGAGCAAGCTGGACGGCACCGCCAAGGGCGGCGTGATCGCCGCCATCGCCAAGCAGCGCCCGGTTCCCTTACGCTTCGTCGGCGTCGGCGAAAGCATAGACGACCTGCGCCCGTTCAAGACCAAGGACTATATCGACGCGCTGTTCGACTGAACGCGCAGTCCTTTGCGCGCTCTCACACATGCCGTCACCAGCTAAAGCGGGAACAGAATAATGATCCAGTTCGACCAGGTTACCAAGCGCTACCCCGGTGGCAATGAAGCCCTGAAAAACCTGTCCTTCAACATCGACACCGGAGAAATGGTCTTTCTCGCCGGCCACTCCGGCGCGGGCAAATCCACCTTGCTCAAACTGGTCGCCGGCATTGAGCGGGCTACCGCCGGCGGCGTTATCGTCAACGGCCAGAACCTGTCCAAGCTGCGCTCCAGCCAGATTCCCTATGTGCGCCAGCATATCGGCCTGGTGTTCCAGGATCACAAAATCCTGTTCGACCGCAGCGTGTTCGACAATGTGATGCTGCCACTGGACATCATCGGCTTCGACCGCCGCGACGCCGCCAAGCGCGTGCGCGCGGCGCTGGATAAGGTGGGCCTGCTCAGCAAGGAAAAAACCATGCCGATCCGCCTATCCGGCGGCGAGCAGCAGCGCCTGTGCATCGCCCGCGCCGTGGTGCATCGCCCCAGTATTCTGCTGGCAGACGAGCCATCGGCAAACCTGGACCGCGCCTATGCGCTGGACATCATGGAATTGTTCAAATCCTTCCACCAAGTCGGCGTCACCGTACTGATCTCCGCTCACGACGAAACCCTGATGGAAGACTACGGCCGCCGGATCATCCGGCTGCGGGAAGGACAATTTGCCGCATGAAACACTATCTCTACCTGAACTGGCAAAGCGCCAAACTCGCGCTGCTCAAGATTTTGCGCCAACCATTCGGCAGCCTGCTGACCCTGCTGATGCTGTCGCTGGCGCTCGCCCTGCCGCTATCGCTCTACCTTGCCATCAGCAGCGTGCAAGACTGGGTGGGGAGGCTGAGCGCCACGCCTCAAGTCACCTTGTTCATGGAGTTGTCAGCGGAAGAAGCGGATCTGGCCGCGGTGACTTCTACCTTGACCCATCACCCCAAGGTCAAGAGCTACAGCTTTGTCAGCAAGGGCCGCGCGCTGGCCGATATGGAAAAGCGCAATGGCTTGCCAGGCCTGACCGATGGCCTGGACAGCAACCCCCTGCCCGACGCCTTCGTGGTTACTCCGAAGGCGCTGGAGCCGCGCGAACTGGAGATGCTGCAAAAAGAGCTTTCCGGCCTGCCCATGGTGGAGCAAGCCCAGTTTGACGCGGACTGGGCCAAGCGCCTGTACGGCATGGTGGAAATGGGCAAGCATCTGACCTGGTTCCTCGCCGCCGCGCTCGGCATCGCACTGGTCCTGGTCACCAACAACGCGATCCGCATGCAGATCCTGGCGCGCCAGGATGAAATCGAAGTGTCGAAACTGATAGGCGCGCCGGACAGCTTCATCCGCCGTCCCTTCATGTACCACGCGATGTGGCAGGGCATACTCGCCGGACTCGCCGCCTGGGGGCTGACCGCCTGGCTGACCACGGTGGCCAACCCGGCGATTCGCGACTTTGCACAGCTTTATGGCGAACGAGTCGAATTACGCAATTTGAGCCCGGTTGAACTCGCCATCGCCATCGCCGCATCGGCAATGCTGGCCATGCTCGGCGCCCGCTTGGCCTCGGATCACCACCTGCGCAAGATAGAGCCCAAATAACCCGTGACGAGCCGCTATGTAAGCGGCTCAACAACTATTAATCAGTCTGTTCACGCCGCTAGAAGGCCACTGCGTTACTATCGAGTCAATAGAAAAAATCATTGACGCAGGAACCTTTCATTGCTAGCACTCTCCATATACGAGTGCTAACATATCACTACCCAAGGAGGTAGTTATACAGATGACCACAACATTTGCTTTGCCCGTCCCGTCCACCAGCGGCAGCCTGGAGCAATACATCCAAGCTGTTAACAGCGTACCCATGCTGACGCCTGAGCAGGAAAACGAGCTTGCAACGCGCTTTCAGGAGCAAAATGACCTGGAAGCCGCGCGCCAGCTGGTGCTTTCGCACCTGCGCGTGGTGGTATCAATTTCCCGCGGCTACTCCGGCTACGGCCTGCAGCAAGCCGACTTGATCCAGGAAGGCAATATCGGCCTGATGAAGGCGGTCAAGCGCTTCGAGCCCGATCGTGGCGTGCGCCTGTTCTCCTTCGCCGTGCACTGGATCAAGGCCGAGATTCACGAATTCATCCTGCGCAACTGGCGCTTGGTGCGTATCGCCACCACCAAGCCGCAACGCAAGCTGTTCTTCAATCTACGTAGCATGAAGAGCAGTTTTTCCGCGCTGTCGGAAAACGAGGCTCGCCAGATTGCCGACGATCTTGGCGTCAAGCCGGAAGAAGTCCGCGAGATGGAAACCCGCATGAGTGGCCAGGATATCGCGCTACTGGCGGACGACAACGATGATGACAGCTACGCGCCGATTGACTGGCTGGCCGACCATCACAATGAGCCGACCAAAGAACTGGAGCGTCGCGCTTTCGACCACCTGCAAACCGAAGGACTGCAGCAGGCGCTGGCCACGCTGGACCCGCGCAGCCGCCGTATTGTCGAAGCTCGCTGGCTGGCCGACGACAGCGGCTCCACGCTGCACGAATTGGCCGCGGAGTTCGGTGTATCCGCCGAGCGCATCCGCCAGATCGAAGCCAAGGCGCTGAGCAAGATGAAAACCGCGCTGAGCCAGGGCGTCGTCATCGACGGCTGATTCCGGCCCCGAAGCCACAAAAAAACCACAGGCCTGCCTGTGGTTTTTTCTTTGGACGAACGGCCAAGTTACTCGGTGATGGTCTGGTATTTGGCCGGCAGCTTGGCATAAGCGTCACGCGCCACTTCTCGCAAGGGTTCCCAGTCGGCATTATCATCGTCCAACGTCCCCAGGAACACCCCAGCGTAAGTCGGGAATGACGCCAAAGTCATCCGCAGCGTCTGCTCCGCCTGCGACTGCTGGCCCGCCAGAATCTCCAGCTGCGCGCGTTTCAACATCACCTCGGGATACGGCCGGAACGCGGTCAAGCGATTTTCCAAGGCCAGCTTGCGCGCCAGCTGATCCGGACTTACTTTCAGGTAATCATCCACCGTGTACAAGGCGTGGTAGGCAAACAGCGGCTGGGTCTCGGCGATCTCGATCAGACGCCCCATCCGCGCGGCATCGCGCTTGGCGTCATTGGTCGGCGTGTATAAACCCACCAGCTCCCAGAACATGGACAGACTGCTGAACGAGAGCCAGCCCACCCAGATCAAGGCGGCGAACAGCGGCAGCCGCAGAGGCCAGGCCAGCTGTCGCTGCCCACGCGGCGCCATCGCCGCGAACACCACCAGCATTGCCAGGAAATAGTAATACCACAGCGGATACTCCAGCATGCTGTGCGTCAAGGTCACGGCCAGACAACCCAGCGCCAGCACACCTTCCAGGCTGGCGCGCTGACTGAAGAACGGCCACAACACCCAGATGAAACCAGCGACGATCAATACCGTCACCACGCCGCCCATCTCCGCCAGCAACTGCAAGATCAGATTATGGGAATTGGTGAACAAGCCGCTATTGAAACCGGCGGCGGCGAACTGTGGCAGGGGTTGCAAGCGCACGCTCTCAGCGGCGAATTGCGACCAACCCACTCCCGTGACCGGATGCGCCCGGAAGCTCAACCACGCCTTATGCATTTCCGCGAAGCGGCGCGAGCCCATATCGTCGCCATTGGCCGCCAGGCGGGCCAGGCCAGACGCGTTCTGCAGATTCTCATGCGTCAACCAGGACAATAGGTGATTGAACCAAGGCAAGGCGAACTGCATCGCCAGCACTGACAAGCACGACAGCCACATCGCCCACAGCATGCGGCGCGACTCAGCGCTGCCGATGCGCCAGTGCCACAGCCCTGCCAAGACGGACAGCGCCACCAGATACAGCAGTATGGTGCGCGAACCGGCCCATCCCAACATCAAGGACAGGCCGAAAATCAGGATGGCCAGCCCCCAGCGCGGCAAGTTGCCCGCCGCGTACAAATAAACGGCGGCCACCACCGACCACATCAGATAGTGCGCATACTGATTGCGCTGGCCGATATGGCCGAAAATATTCGTCGTCGGATGCGCGCCATCGTAGAACAAGCCCAGGTCGGCGGCATAACCGGTAAGCTGGGCCACTCCGATCGCTGCCTGCACCAAGCCGCCAGCGAGCAAGCCCCAAGCCAGCCACACCGCGAACCGCCGTTCCCCCAACTCCTCGCGCAAGGACGCCGTGACCGCGGCCAATAATGCCGCCGCCAGCCACGCCAGCGCCACCGCGTAGTTCATGCCGGGAAACAACAGGGCAAGCCAGTATGGCTGCAGCGCCCAGATAGCGGCCAAAGCCAAGCACCACCAAGCCGCTCGCGGCAGCTGCCGGAACAAGCCGCCGCTGGGCAGCAGGAACACCGCGGTGGCCAACAGCAGCCAGACTACATTGATCTCGCCAAACCACTGCGGCAGCGGCACATAATGGATGCGCGAGGCGAAAGGCAGGATGGCGATCAGGCACAAGGCCAGCATCGCCAAACGGGAAGTCAGGGTTCGGAAGGTCATGCCACTAGAAACAATCTTGCTGAGTCAAAGCCGAAGCATACCTGATGTCACGGGAAGCTCAAGCTCGGGTGTACTTAAAAAAGAGGTTTTCTTGTGACAGGTTCGGCAACTGTCATTACAGAAGCAAGACGCGCTTGATCTGGGTCGGCTGGATATTTTGTTGATGCCGCAGCTGCACTCATTGCGACCGCTTGCAATGGCCGCATCTCGCGCTCTGGCCGCGCGGCGAGCATCAGCACAAAACGGGCGGTGTAGTCTGGATAATTGGCAATAGCCATGCGCATCGTCTCCCGCGCCAGTTCAGGCTGCCCATTTAATGCTTGCAACATGCTTAGCTTTACCAAAACCCCTGGATATGGACGGTAGTTTGCGATTCGCGAAAAAAGTTGCAACTTGACTGGCAGCCGCTCCGTCGAAGGCTCAATATAATTTGCCAGGGCCATGTCTACATCTAATGACCAAAGTGGATAACCAGCAACAGAAGTAAGCTCCTCAATCGCATGAGCTCTCATTTTAGGAGCGGCAGCAGGCACACTGTAACGAACAAGTTTTACAAATACAGTACTACCCAAAGCCACATAGAAAAAACATATAACTACAACAAGCACAGAAGCAAATTTGAACAAAGAAGAATTCACCTCCATGGCTCTACCTTGACCAGGTGACAATGCGCATACCAAACAAAACATTAACAAATAAGGCAAGTACCACAACGGATATTCAAAAAAGCTGTGGAAAAGTATAACCATAGCCACTGAAATCAGCAACAGATTTTCAGCAGACTGCCTTCCTCTGCACAGAAATCCCAAAAGGGAAGCAACAACACCAACAACAACAATAAAACAACCGACAAGACCTGCCTCCGCCAACAATTGAAATACAAGGTTATGACTATGAGTAAATAGCCAGCTTTCCGGCGATTTCGGCAGCCCAGCATATACTTCCATGCGAACCGACTCAGCTGAAAATCCACCTACTCCAACTCCAAAAAAAGGATATTCTTTAAAAATATACCATGCTTTAGTCCATTCAATAAAACGCCGCCCCCCCAAGCCCGCTCTCAACAGCCGCTCTGAGCCGCTTTGCACATTAATACTCAAACCACAGCAGTGAAGCACTTGAATTATTGTATGGCTAAAAATCTGAACAAGACACAGCAATACAACGAACCCCAAAAGAGCAGCAACCATACGCCGAACAATCACATCCGGCCGAGATCTGCACCACCAAAACCAAGCCAAAAAAACCAAACCAGCCCCATATACTAAAGACATCCTGGATCTAGACCAAGCCACCATGAGTGCAAAGACAATCAAGCAAAGAATTAAAAAAAACCCATTCAATCTCGAAATAGCAAATAAATAGCAAGCTGAGACCACGCCCCACATTAAAAAATCAGCATACAAATTTCTCTGCCCAATATTTCCGAACACAGCTCCATTAGCATCAAACAATACAAATCCATGCATCTTTGGAGCCAAAGCAAGCAATTGCATCCAACCTAACAAGCTTTGAAGCAAGGCGGAAAAGACTATAACCCTTGCCAAAATAGCCACAAAGCATTCCAAATTCTCTTCGGCACAAAAAGGCACATAGAGCAGCAAAACAAAAAACAGAAAAAGAACTAGAGAAAAAGAATACCCCTCCACACCAGACTGGAGCAAACAATAAATAGCGAAGAAAAGAACAGTCAAAGCCGCATTGGAAAACCTCTCTCGAGCTTGACTAAAAACTGCCACCAAAATAGCCAGAGCAACAAAAGCGAGACAAGCTGCACTCGAGGACCAATCCGGCAATGGATAAAACCGAAAAAAACTAAACATTGGCAACACAACAGCCAAAGATAGCACACCTGCGAATGCCCCTACTCGGTTTAAAAGCATATTACCCCACAAATAGTAAGAGCTCCAAAAGGAGCCCTTAATTCAACACAGCAAAACTATCTGCAGTTGGCTGGCAAGTACTGAGGTGGGACCCCTGTTGAAGGAGCACTACATACCCAAGTTACAGCGCCACTTGCCAAGGTACCAGTCAAAAGGAACGTATTTGCAGTGCCGGTCACATTACCACCCACATTGGAGGCGTTGAGGGTGACAGTCAATACACCATTGCCACTAGTTAATGCATAAGACACTCCAGTTACGTATTTAGTACTAGGAGAAGTAAAGGCAACTCCAGCAGCGCCGGAGCCGGTGCTTGGCATCGTTCCATTCGAAATTGCCATTTCAGAAATAGCAGTTTTGGCTGCTGCTGCTGCGGACAGCCCCTCCGTCACCTTGGCTCGCACCGTATAATCCTGATAAGCCGGGATAGCAATCGCAGCCAAAATACCGATGATCGCAACCACAATCATCAGTTCGATCAGGGTAAAGCCCTGTTGCACTCTATTATTCATAAAACCTCCTGAAATAACACTAACGACAAGAAGACGGCAGATATTGCATATTCTGCCCTTGTCCCGAACAACTCCACAGCACCGCGCCGCTGCTTGCTACACTTGGAGTAAATACCACCCCTAAACCAGGAACCGCGCTAGCTTGAAACGTGGCTGTAATCACGCTCACCCCATTATTAAGAGCTACTTGCACATTGCTTACATAATTTCCAGTTAGTGTACTGGGCATTCCCGCACTGGCATTATTAGCCGGCCATGTATTATTTGCCAGATAAGATTCGCTGACCGTGGTTTTGGCATGGTCAATAAAGGTCAAACCCTCGGATATTTTTGAACGAATCACGTAGTCTTGATACGCCGGTATTGCTATCGCGGCCAGAATACCGATAATCGCCACCACGATCATCAACTCGATCAGGGTAAAACCAGACGCTCCGCTCCTCGTCATCTATCGGCTCCATAGCCTGGTCTGTGCCCGCGTTTCAGCAGGAATCATGCCATCTCTATATCACCACGCTGTCCTTCGCCATATGCCCTACCGCGATGACTGTTTAACGTAAAAGAGTGACGTTTTTGGTCAGTTCCCAAGCTCCAAACCACACTGTGATAGCATCTTAAGTCCTTGTCTTTGCCAGAGCCGTTAGTAACGTTATGAGTTCCAACCACACCTGGCTGCAACGCAGCTTCAATGCCGTCTGGCACCCTTGCACCCAGATGAAGCGCCATGAGGCCTTGCCCATCGTGCCCATTGCCAGCGCCGAAGGCGTATGGCTGACCGACTTCGATGGCAAGCGCTACCTGGATGGAGTCAGTTCCTGGTGGGTCAATCTGTTCGGCCATGGTCATCCGCGCATCAAGCAGGCGATCAAGAATCAGCTGGACTCTCTCGAACACGTGATGCTGGCCGGCTTTACCCATCGCCCAGTGGTGGAGTTGTCGGAGCGGCTAGCCGAGGCCAGCGGCCTGGCGCACGCGTTTTACGGTTCGGATGGCGCCAGCGCGACCGAGATCGCGCTGAAAATGAGCTTTCACTACTGGCGCAACAAAGGGCTTCCGGGCAAGAAGCGTTTTATCAGCCTGGAAAACAGCTATCACGGCGAGACCGTCGGCGCCTTGGCGGTGACTGATGTGCCGCTGTTCTCACATACCTATGCCGAATTGCTCAAGCCCGGCTTGCGCGCGCCTTCGCCTGACGCGCGCCGGGCCTTGCCAGGACAGAGCGCGGCGGATGTCGCGCTCGCGGCAATCCAAAGCATGGAAAAGCTATTGACCGAACATGCCGGCGAAGTCGCCGCCGTCATCGTGGAGCCGCTGGTGCAAGGCGCGGCGGGAATGGCGATGTACGATCCGCTCTACCTCAGCGAGTTGCGCCGGCTCTGCGATCAATTCCAGGTACACCTGATTGCCGATGAGATCGCCGTCGGCTTCGGCCGCACCGGCAGCCTGTTCGCCTGCCAGCAAGCCGGAATCACCCCGGACTTCCTCTGTCTGTCCAAGGGCATCACCGGCGGTTTCCTGCCTCTTTCCTGCGTGTTGACCAGCAGCCCGATTTACCAAGCCTTCTATCACGATGACGTCAGCCGCGGCTTCCTGCACTCGCACAGCTACACCGGCAATGCCTTGGCTTGCGCCGCGGCGCTGGCGGTACTGGATATCTTCGCTGAAGAAGATGTGCTCACACAGAACGCGGCCAAGGCGGCGCGTTTCGACGCGATGATGACAGGCCTGCAAGCTCGCCCGGATGTGCGCGATTTCCGTCGCATCGGCATGATCTGGGCCTTTGAAGTCGCCACCTGCCGCGCCGACTTCGCCCAGGCTTGCTTCGCCGCCATGCTGCATCGCGGCTGCCTGTTGCGCCCGATAGGCAACACCATTTACTTCATGCCACCCTATACGATCAGCGATGAGGACATGGCGTTCTTGATCGCCGCGACCACAGCCGCGCTGGATGAACTGGCGCATGCATCCAACAGCCCGGACGGTCACGGCATCGCTTTGCCTTGATCCGCCTTGCCATGACGGTGGAGTGCAAATAGCATGGGATTTGGCAAGATTTACATCATGAATCCACTTGCATGCGCTCACTCAGCCTGCCACAACAAAACATGGATCCTCTGCTGATAGACACTCAACCGGATAGCGTGGCGGCATGGCTGGATCGGTTGCCATTCACCGACTTGCCTGAATGCGGGCGTTTGTTGAGCCAGTCCTTGCAAAACCTGTCCCGGATTGCGCTGGACAGCCATTTGCGCCACAAATTGCTGAAGCTGTACTTGAAGGCGCTGGATCGCTACTACCCCTTGCTGGAAAACGAGATCCGCCAACATGACAGCCTGGGCAATCAGAAGGTGCGCCAGCTTGCCCTGCTGAGCGTTGAGTTGTTTGCGCTGATCTTCATCACCTTCAAGCAAATCCTGCACGATCGGCTGAACAAACGCAGCCTGCTGGATAGAGAGCAGCCCAAGATCGAGCTGATGGCCTATACCATGATGGCCGCGCGCCAGTTGCTCAGCATCAGCCAGCAATGTTATTGCCCAACTCCACCAGAGTTCTGGTACGACTGTCATCAACTGCACGCCTTCGCCCGCGGCCGTGGCTGGCTGGATAAGGGTCTGGCCAATGACGACACCATCCAGACCATCTATCTGCAGCTATTGCTGATGGGCCTGACGTCCAGCAACCGGCTGGCGCCCACCGAACAAGCGCTGTCGCGGCAATTGATCTTCGACCTGGCGCCCAAGTCCCGCTTGATACCGGTCGAAGCCTTGTCCCAGGCTGTCCATGGCTATCTGGTGGACCAGCAGATCGACTCGCCGCCGCGCTTTCTGCCGATTTCGGCGAACAAGCTCGGCCCCAACTGCTTTCTATTCGATCTTGAGCCGCTGCGCGATATCCTGGAAAAAAGCCGAGAAGCCTTGCAAAAGGCACAGAACAATCGCCAGCAAGGCCTGATGACCGACGAATTGCAGCTTTTGTCTATGCTGGTGGAAGAGTGGCACCAGCCCAAGCGACGCCGGCATCCGCGCCTGAAAACCCAAGCCATCGTCGAAATCATCGCCTCGGTGCCCGGCGTCTGGTTCCATTGCAATGATCTGAGCTGGCAATTGCCGGGCATGGAGGAAGAAAGCGCCGGCCGCCTGCGCGCGCCACCGCCTCCTTGCCTGCTGGCCATTGCCAATCAAAACGACAACGGCCTGCTGCTGCATGGCTTGCCGCGTGAACAATCGCTGCGCGCCGGCGAATTGCTGCTGACCACCCCGCCCGGTCAAGCGGAGAACGCCCGCCTGGCCATCGTCCGCTGGATCTCGCTGCGCGCGGATGGCCGGGAAATCGAATGCGGCGTGGAATTCATCGCTCCCCCGCCACACGCGGTGCTGGCCATGCCCAGCATCACCCACGCTGGTGACAGCTTCCAGTTCGCATTGCGGCTGGAAGAGCGGCCGGGCACACCCAAGTTGCTGCTAATGGCTGGACGTCCGTACAGCCAGCTGCGCGAATTCCATTTGCGCGACGGCGAACAGGAAACGCTGATACGCGTGTCGCGACTGCATCTGCAAACGCCGCTGTTCCAGATCATGGAATATCGCAATAGCAACCATTTCTGATTCAGATCAAGCTTTTAACTCGACACGCCCCTTCCGCTCGCCCAAGATGCAGCGCCAAACCGTATTGAATCAATGAGCTACGCGCTCAAGCGGGCGGCAAACCCGCAACCAGCCCGGCGTCAGCGGCGCGGCTGCGTTTTTTTCGGGTAAACTCCCCGGCATCTATCGTTTGATTCATGGAGTTTTGGATGCGCTCGGTTATTCACGCCGCCGACCGGATTGTGGTCAAGGTTGGCTCCAGTCTCGTCACCAATGATGGCAAGGGCCTGGATATGGCGGCGCTCAATCGCTGGGCCGCGGAAATTGCCGAACTGAAGCGGCGCGGCAAACAGGTGGTGCTGGTTTCCAGCGGCGCTATTGCCGAAGGCTGCCAGCGCCTGGGCTGGACCGTGCGCCCCAAGGGCGTGCACGAATTGCAGGCTGCGGCGGCGGTCGGGCAAATGGGTTTGTGCCAGGCTTATGAAACCGCCTTCCGCGGTTTCGGCCTACAAACCGCGCAGATTCTGCTGACGCATGAAGACCTTGCCGATCGCACGCGCTACCTGAATGCCCGCTCCACGCTGACCAGCCTGTTGAACCTGAACACGGTGCCCATCATCAACGAGAACGACACCGTGGTCACCGATGAAATCCGCTTTGGGGACAACGATACCTTGGGCGCGCTGGTGACCAATCTGATCGAGGCCGACGCGCTGATCATTCTCACCGATCAGCAAGGCCTGTACAGCGCCGACCCGCGCAAACACCCGGACGCGGAATTCATTCACGAGGCCGTTGCCGGCGAAGCCCGGCTGGAAGAGATGGCCGGCGGCGCCGGCTCCAGCGTCGGCACCGGCGGCATGATCACCAAGATACTCGCCGCCAAGCGCGCGGCGCGCAGTGGCGCGGCCACGGTCATCGCCTGCGGCCGCGAGCATCAAGTGCTGTCGCGCCTGGCCGACGGCGAGGGCATAGGCACCCAGTTGCTGCCGCCCACCAGCCGCATGGCGGCGCGCAAGCAATGGCTGGCCGATCACCTGAAGCTGTCCGGCCGCCTGGTGCTGGATGCCGGCGCCGCGCAAGCGGTGCGCGAACGCGGCACCAGCCTGCTGCCTATCGGCGTTTGCGCGGTGGAGGGCGATTTCCTGCGCGGCGAAGCAGTCGCCTGCGTCGATCAGGACGGCGCGGAAGTCGCCCGCGGCCTGGTCAACTACAGCTCCAGCGAGGCGCGCACCATCATGCAGAAGCCGACGCGGGAAATCGAGGCCGCGCTCGGCTACATGATAGAGCCGGAGCTGATCCATCGCGACAATATGGTCGCCTTGTAACACCCTGCCGGCCCGCCGCGCGCGTGGCCGCACCCCAGGCGGTAAGCCGGTCCAGGCTTGCCGTTCACTTAATCACCTGCTTTTTAGAGGATTCACGCGTATGAAAAAGCTGGCCCTTTCGGCGCTTCTGGCTCTGACTTGGGGCTCGGCAATGGCCGAGGACGTACTCCATATCTACAACTGGAACAACGCCCTGTCCGCGGATACCGCCAAGCGTTTCGAACAATCGTGCAAATGCCGGCTGGTACAGGACTACTACGGTGACAACGAGGAAATGCTGGCCAAGCTGGCCGCCGGCGCCAAAGGCTACGACATGGTGTTTCCCACCGCCTTCGCGGTCAGCACCTTGATCAAGCAGGGCAAGACCCAGCCGTTGAACAAGGCGCAACTGCCCAATTGGAAAAACCTCAATACAGGCTACCTGGCGCTGAACGCGCCATTCGACGCCGGCAACAAGGTGGCGGCGCCCACCGTGGTATCGCTGACCTTATTAGGCTACAACGAGACCCAGCTGCAAAAAGCCGGCGTGCTGGCCCAGGCCAATAGTTGGGCGCTGCTGTTCGACCCCGCGGTGCTGGCCAAGATCAAAGGCAGGGTCACCGTGCTGGATTCGCAGCGCGAACTGATGTCCGCCGCCCTGCTCTACCTAGGCAAGGACGCCAATTCCACCTCCCCCGCCGACTGGAAAGCCGCCGCTGAAGTGATCCGCAAGGCCAAGCCCTACTGGGCCGCCTTCAATAACCAGAGTTATATCAAGGAACTGACCGTCGGCAATATCTGGGTGGCCCACGGCTATTCCAACGATCTGTTCCAGGCGCAGCAAGATGCGCAGCACGCCAAACGTCCATTCAAGCTGGCTTACCAGCCGCAGAAAGAAGGCAATATCCTGGCGGTGGACAATATGGTGGTGCTGAAGGATGCGCCGCGGCCGGACCTGGCGCACCGCTTCATCAACTTCATGCTGGACGGCAAGAACGCCGCCGAGATCTCCAACCAGATCGGCGCCACCAACCCGGTCAAGGCCGCGGAAGCGTTCTTCAAGCCGCAGATCAAGGCCAACCCGGTGATCATGCTGGACCCGGCCAAGGGCAAGTACGTGGCCTTGAAGGACCTGGATGTGAAGTCCCGACGCGAATTGAACCGCTTATGGTCGCAAATCAAGATCGGTCGTTGATCGATGCAAAAATCCCGGTCCTGAGACCGGGATTTTTTTCATTCACTGGGCGGGTGCTCGCCCTTGCGCATTTCCACCGCCTTCATGATCACATGGGCCAACATCGCGCACAGGAAGAACAACAGCATCACCCAGGCGATGGAGCGCAGCGTGTCGATGAAGGTATTGAATAATTCCAGCAGCCAGCGTTCACCGGTCAGGTCCAGTGCGGTGCTGCCCTTGCCCGCGGCTGGCGGCAGGTATTTCTCCAGCGACCATTGCCGCACCCCGCCGGACACCCCGGTGACCACGATGGCGAAGAAAATGTATTTGCGCCAGGCGTCGGTCAGATCCTGTCCCAGGATGCGCGCCAGAATCTTGTTGACCGCCGGATCGAAAAAACGCGCGGTGAATACCGAAGTGGCAATCGCCACCGCCAGGGTCAGGCCAAACAGAGCGTAAAACATAATCGTCCCCCGCCGCAGCGGAATGCCGTGTCAAAGCCGGGATTGTACGCCTGAGCGGCGGCGGCGGCGATCAAGGGATTGCCGTGCTGCTGCGCACAAGCGACACCGCCTCAATCCTTGAGCGGCAAGCCGAAATGCTGATAGGCCAGCGCTGTCGCCATCCGACCGCGCGGAGTGCGCTGCAAATAGCCTTGCTGGATCAGGAAAGGCTCGATCACATCCTCGATGGTATCCGTGGACTCGCCTATCGCCGCCGCCACATTGTCCAGACCCACAGGTCCGCCGGAGAACTTCTCCAGAATCGCCTGCAGCAGCTTGCGGTCCATGATGTCCAGACCGGCCGGGTCCACATCCAGCATCGCCAGCGCGGCGTCCGCCACCTCGGCGCTGACCGTGCCGTCGGCCTTCACTTCGGCGTAATCGCGCACCCGGCGCAGCAGCCGGTTGGCGATGCGCGGCGTGCCGCGGCTGCGGCGCGCCACTTCGAACGCGCCGTCGTCCGCCAGCTTGACGTTCAGCAAGCCGGCGGAGCGGCTGACGATGCGGGTCAGTTCTTCCGCGGTGTAGAACTCCAAGCGCGCGACGATGCCGAAGCGATCGCGCAGCGGATTGGTCAACATGCCGGCGCGGGTGGTGGCGCCGACCAGGGTGAACGGCGGCAGATCTATCTTCACCGAACGCGCCGCCGGCCCCTCGCCTATCATGATGTCGATCTGGTAATCCTCCAGCGCCGGATAGAGGATTTCCTCCACCACCGGGCTCAGCCGGTGGATCTCGTCGATGAACAACACATCATGCGGCTCCAGATTGGTCAGCAAGGCGGCCAGGTCCCCCGCGCGCTCCAGCACCGGCCCCGAAGTCTGCCGCAGATTGACGCCCATTTCGCGGGCAACGATGTGCGCCAGCGTGGTCTTGCCCAGGCCGGGCGGCCCGAACAGCAAAACATGGTCCAGCGCTTCCTTGCGGCGCTTGGCCGCCTCGATAAAGATTTCCAGCTGCTCGCGCGCCTTTTTCTGGCCGACATATTCGTCCAGCTGCTTGGGGCGCAATGCGCGTTCCAGCGCCTCTTCCTGGCTGGACAGGCTTTGCTGGGTAACGACGCGCGGCTCGGGCGCGCCGCCGTACAAGTTGTCGGTTTCAATCATGGTGTCAGCCGCCGGCCAAAAAAACGAATGCCCAATCTTACCACCGCGGCGCTATAATCGCCGCTGGTCCGCCCAATCCTGGCGGACCAACGCAACGTCTTCAGGGCGGGGTGCAACTCCCCACCGGCGGTATGATCGCAAGATCGAGCCCGCGAGCGCTTCCGCCTCCCGGCGGAGGGTCAGCAGATCTGGTGACAGGCCAGAGCCGACGGTAATAGTCCGGATGAGAGAAGACGACAAGGCCGCGTGCCGCGCTCAGTCGCCGCCCGCGGCGTGGTCGCTGCGCGCTTGGCGCGCGGGCAGGCTTGCGCCGGCCCTTTTCACGCCCTGGAACCTGTTTCTCAAACTATCAGAGGACCGTTTCCATGAGTATCGCCTTATCCCCCGACACCTTGTCCCAACGCATCGAGGCGGCGCTGAGCGCCTTGCGGCTCGGCCTGCCGGTCATCGTTCCCGACGATGACGATCGCGAAAACGAAGCCGACCTGATCCTGGCCGCCGACGTGCTGAGCGAAGCCGAAATGGCGCGCCTGATCCGCGATTGCAGCGGCATCGTCTGCCTGTGTCTGACCGCCGAGCATGCCGCCCGGCTGCAATTGCCGCCGATGACGCAGCGCAACGGCAGCCGCTACGGCACCGCCTTCACCGTCAGCATAGAAGCCGCTCAAGGCGTCAGCACCGGCGTATCCGCCGCCGACCGGCTGCGCACCATACAAGCCGCCGTCCATCCACAGGCGCAGGCCGACGACGTGGTCAGTCCCGGCCACGTCTTTCCTCTGGTCGCCGCCGCCGGCGGCGTATTGAGCCGGCGCGGCCACACCGAGGCCGCGGTGGAACTGGCGCGATTGGCCGGCTTCCAGCCCGCCGGCGTGCTGTGCGAGTTGATGAATCCGGACGGCAGCATGATGCGCGGCGCGCAAATCCAGGACTATGCGCAGCGGCATGCGCTGCCCATTTTGAGCGTGGCCGAGCTCGCGACCTGGATCGCCGGCCAGAACTTAGCCGCCGCGCCGCTGTCTGCTTGATCTTTGCCTCCAGCCGCGGGCAACTGCCCGCGGCTCTACCGCCGATCCGACCATGCTTCGCTTTCTCTCCTTCCGCAGTCTGCTGCTAAGCAGCTTTCTGATCGTCGCCGTCGTGCCCTCCGCGGTGCTGATCCAACTGCGCAATGAACTGGGGCAGGCCGCCACCACGCTGCGCTCGCACCAGGAGCAGGCCAAGGACTGGCAGGACGCCAACCGCGTGTCTCGCGAGCAATCCGCGCAGTTTGAACGCGCCACGCGCCAGGCCCAGATTCTGAAAGACCGCGCGCTGGCCAATGCCGCCGCCGGCGCCTGGCAGGAAATCGCGCTGTCCCAACAGAAGCTGCTGCGTAGCGGCAATCCGGCGCTGACGCGCAGCGCCGAATCGATCCTATCGATACAACCACAGTTACAGGCGCTGCCTGCGCGCGCCGGCTCACAACGGGACCGCCTGTTCCGGCAACTGGATCAGCACCTGAGCGCGCAAAGCCTGCAGATCAACCAACAATTGGACCAGAGCCAGCGCGAATGGCAGTCCTCGATCACTGAGATGCGCCGCACCGCCGATCGGCTGGCCTGGCTGTCGCTGGTCTCCGCCCTGCTGTTGGCGCTGGCGATGACGCTGCTGATCAGCTGGCCGCTGCGCAAGCTGCAAGCCAAGATTGCGCGCATGAGCGATGGCGCTCGCCTGCAGGACTGGCGGCAATCCGGCCCCGCCGACCTGCAGCGCCTGGCGCTGGAGCTCGCTCAGCTGGATCGGCGGCTGGCGGCGCTGGAAGAACAGAAAGGCCGTTTCTTCCGTCAGGTTTCCCATGAATTGAAGACCCCGCTGGCCGCCATTCACGAAGCCGCCGCGCTGTTGCGGGAAGAAGTGCTGGGCCGCTTGTCCCCGCAGCAGCAGGAAATCGTGCTCATTCTGCAGAACAACGCGCAAACCCTGCGTCTGCGCGTCGAGGCCTTATTGCGCTATGATGCCGGCCAATGGCTGTCCGATATCTTGACCGTCGAAGTCTTCGATCTGCCGGCGCTGATAGCGGACCGGCTGCAGGCCAGCCGCCCGCTGCTGCAAGCCAAGCGTCTGGGTGTCGATGTCGCCGGCGCGGCGTCCCGGGTTCGCGGCGACCGCTCCAAGGTGGAAACCATTCTCGACAATCTATTGATCAACGCCATCCGCCACAGCCCCGCCGGCAGCGCCTTGTCCATCCGCCATGGCCGCGACACCGGCGGCGTCTGGCTGGAAGTCTGCGATCAGGGTCCCGGCGTGCCGACGGCGCAACGCGAGCGGATTTTCGAACCATTCTGGAGTGGCCCGCCGCCGCCGGGCGAACAGCCCGGCACCGGCTTGGGCTTGGCGATGGCGCTCGGCTTCGCCCAATTGATGCGCGGCGAACTGACGCTGGAACAGCGCCAGACCGCCGGTGCCTGCTTCCGCCTGAGCTGGCCGGAACCGGAGAATTTATCATGACGTTCCCCTTCATTGACGCCTGGCCGCGCCGGCTATTCTGGCTTTGCTGTCTGTTGAGCCTGGGCGCCTGCGCCCAGCCACGCCCGCGCGCCACCGCGCCGGCGGCGCCCATCATCCGCTGCCCGGATGCCAACCAGATCTTGTTGCTGCAAGGTCAGACCCGCGATGTCCAGGCCTTGGCCCTCGCGGGCCGGGAAAGCTGCGGCAGCAGTCGCTTACTGGGGCTGTTGCAACAGCTCCAAGCCCCGGAAAACCGCGCTGATGCGCAACGGCTGCAAATCCAGTTCGAAAGCTTGCTAAGCAAACCCGAGCAATTGGACCCCGCCAGCCTCAGCCTGGCGCGCTCAGTGCTGCAACAATTGCAGGAACGCCGCAAGCTGACCGAGGCGCTGGAGCGACAGCAGGCGCAAAACCGCGACTTGCAGAAACGCTACGATGATCTGAACGCCAAGCTGAACGCATTGCGCGAAGTGGAGCGCGATCTGCAATTGAAACCCAGCAAGACCAAGGGAGCACAGCCATGAGCACGCCCGCCCGCATCATTCTGGTCGACGACGACCCGGATTTGCTGCGCCTGGTCGGCTTGCGCCTCGGCGCCGCCGGCTACGAAGTGGAAGCATTGGGCAGCGCCGAGGCGGCGCTGAACGCGCTGGCCGCGCGCCGTGCCGACTTGCTGCTGACCGATTGGCGACTGCCCGGCATCGATGGTCTGGAGCTATTCGAACAAGTACGCCAACGTTATCCGGCCATGCCGGTCATCCTGCTGACCGCCCACGGCACCGTGCCGGACGCGGTAGACGCGGTCAGCCGCGGCGTGTTCGGCTATCTGGTCAAGCCCTTCGACGGCAAGGCGTTGCTGGACAAGGTTGCCCAGGGGCTATCGCTGGCGAGCCCCGGCCGCGCGGTCGATCAGGCGGCCGCCGGCTGGCGCTCCGGCCTGGTCAGCCGCAGCCCGGTGATGGAGGAACTACTGGCCGAGGCGCGCATGGTAGCCTCCACCGGCGCCAGCGTGCTGCTGCGCGGCGAGAGCGGCACCGGCAAGGAAGTGCTGGCCAAGGCCATCCATCTGGCCAGCCCGCGCGCCGGCCAAGCCTTCATCGCGGTCAACTGTGGCGCGATTCCGGACAATCTGCTGGAAAGCGAGTTGTTCGGCCATGAAAAAGGCTCCTTCACCGGCGCCAGCGCCCGCCAGACCGGCCTGGTGCAACAGGCCGACGGCGGCACCCTGTTCCTGGACGAGATCGGCGACATGCCGGCGCCGCTGCAGGTGAAACTGCTGCGTGTGCTGCAGGAGCGCGAAGTGCGCCCGGTGGGCGCGGCGCGGGCAACCCCGGTGGATATCCGTCTGGTATCGGCCACGCATCGCGAACTGGAAACGCTGATTCAGGAAGGCAGCTTCCGCGAGGATCTGTTCTATCGCCTGAACGTGGTGTCGCTGCGCTTGCCGCCGCTGGCCGAGCGGCGCGAAGACATTCCATTGCTGGCCGCGCATTTCCTGGAAAAAATCGCCTCCCGTTACCAGAAAGCCGTCAGCGGCTTTGCCGCCGATGCGCTGGAATACCTGAGCGCCGCCTCCTGGCCAGGCAATATCCGGCAATTAGCCAATGTGGTCGAACAATGCTGCGTGCTGACCACCGGCTCGCTGGTGACGCTGGCCCAGGTGCAGAAAGCAGTTGCCGGCGAGGCCAGCGCAATCCCAACGCTGGCGGAAGCCAAACGCCAGTTCGAGCGCGATTACCTGGAGCGCCTGCTGCGGCTGACCGGCGGCAATGTCAGCGATGCCGCGCGCTTGGCCGATCGCAACCGCACCGAGTTTTACCGCCTGCTGCAAAAACACGAACTGACGCCGGCGGCCTTCAAGCAGGAATAAGCACCAGGCAGGCGCCGCTCACCGCTGGGTCAGGCGGCGCCGTCGACTGTCGCCTGGCAGCGACAAAAAAAATCCCTGCAAAAACACCAGCTTGCCTTTCACGCCTTCAATGCTGTCGCCACCTGGCGACAAATCAGCCTGCCCCAGCCTCGCCCCCCGCCGTCAGAACAAATAAAAACCCTTTAAAAACAAAGACAAAAAAGAACTGGCACGCCTTTTGCCCTAGGGGAGGTGCAAAGTTCGCGGCGCCTCAAGAAGTTCAGGCGCAAACGCTGTACCTCACTTTATCGAAAGGCTGATCCCATGAAAAAAACCACTCTTGCCCTTGCCCTGATGAGTTCCTTGCTGGCCGGCACTAGCTGGGCAGCTCAAGACGCCAGCGCTCCGGTCAATGACCAAGCTCAACGCGCCACCGCCGCCAAGGGCGATGCCAGCGCTCCGGCCGACGACCAGGCTCAACGCGCCACCGCCGCCAAAGGCGATGCCAGCGCTCCGGCCGACGACCAGGCTCAACGCGCCACCGCCGCCAAGGGCGATGCCAGCGCTCCGGCCGACGACCAGGCTCAACGCGCCACCGCCGCCAAGGGCGATGCCAGCGCCGCGGAAGCCATGGTGGCGGAAGCCGCGCCCAGCGCACCTGCAGCCAACCTGAACCAGGCGGTTCAGGAAACGGTATCCAAGGCTGCGGCCCAAGTCGGCGCCAATATCCAGAGCAGCGTGAAAGCGGGCGAAGTCATTCTGACCGGCACCGCGCCCAGCGAAGAAGCGCTGCGCCGCGTAGCCGAAGAAGCCTCTCGCGTGCCTGGCGTGACCGCGGTTCGCACCAACGTCACTCTCAAAGCCGCAGGCTAAACCCCTAGTGTTCATCGGCGCGCTGCCCCCTGGCTCGCTTGCCCTGAGTACAGCAGCGCCGACCCTCGCTTTACCCGGAGTCGTCCCAAGGGACGCACGCAAGTGTGCCCGCCTCCATTCGCCGCCCTTCTGGGCGGCCTTTTTTATTCGCGGATGCTATCGTTTTCCACCGGCCCACACCGCTGCCGCGGCCTCGTCCCTGCTCATATAGCGGCTGATCAGCCGCAGCATGGTGCCGTCGCGATTCATGCCGTCCAGCAGTTGATGCCAGGCCCGGGCTTCGCCTTCGGAAAAACCGCGCTTGTTCAGCACCAGGCTGCGCGGACTTGGCGTCTCCTCGCGCTCCCAGTCAGCCACCCGCACCTTGCCCTCCAAACCATGCAGGCGGATCTTCTGGCGATAAACCATGGGCGTGGAAAAGATGCCGGCGACACGGCGCTGGGCCAGCAATCGGAACAAGGCATCCTCGTCGGCGACCTCGATCAGCCGGCGTTGCACCGCTAATTGGGTCACCAAGGGATCGAAGTAGCGGCTGGTGCTATAACTGCGCACGATGGCCCAGCGGCTGGACGGGGCGTCCTGGATAAAAGCTTCCATGGACTGGATGGAGGCCGATACCTCGGCCGATAGAATCGCGTACTGACGCAACTGGATATAGTTGAAGAACCAGTAAATCTTGCTCCGCTCCGGGGTTTCGATCGCGGAGCCGGTCATGTCCAGCATGCCGGCCTCCAACTCCTGCCAGATGCGCGCGCGCGGCATCACCAGGTACTCGAAACGGCAGCCGCTGCGGCGGCGCAGTTCTTCGGCGACATCCCGATCCAGCCCTTGACCGGCGCTATAAAACTGGCCGATTTCATAGAAGGCGAAGCGAATGGGACGCGGCGGACACGCCACGCCGCCCTCGGCGCCCGCCCAACAGGCCGCCAGCGCCAAACCGCTCAGCACCATCCATGTCTTCACGATGAACCCGCCTCCCCGCCGCGCCACAGTGTCGCGCCATGCCCGCGCATGGCTCCCCCCACTATAGGCGAGCAGTAAGCGGCTTTAGAAGCCGTTCACGCTCAGCAGTGCCCGGCGAGGCTAACTCGGTGAAAACCGCTTCGAAGAGCACAGATATCGCGAATACCTTCCGCTGCCTCGCCCTTGCCCTCTGGACAGGTGCTAGAACTTCATCAGGCTCTTCAAGGCCAGGCGCACGCCCTCGCTCACCGTCACCTCGGCCGGCAGGCCCTTGATGGCGGCCGCCGCCTCTTTCTCGTTATATCCCAATGCCAGCAGGGCGTTGACGATGTCGCTCTTCTCGTCCGGCGTCGCGGCGAAAGCCAGCCCGCCCGGCGCGGTCAGCGTGCTGCCAGTGGCCAGCTTGCCGCGCAGTTCGAGCACCAGGCGCTCGGCGGTTTTCTTGCCTATGCCAGGCACCGCAGACAGACGCTTGATGTCCTCGCTGGCCACCGCCACCGCCAGTTCATCGGTGGTCATGCCGGAAAGAATGGCCAGCGCGATCTTGGCGCCGATGCCGCTCACCTTGATCAACTGACGGAAAGTCTGGCGATCTTCCTTGCTGGCGAAGCCGAACAGCAGATGAGCGTCCTCGCGCACCACCAGATGGGTGAATAGCGTGGTTTTCTGACCCAGCGCCGGCAGTTGGTAAAACGTGGTCATCGGCACATCGACTTCGTAGCCGACGCCATTGGCGTCCAGCACCACTTGCGGCGGCAGTTTTTCGATGAGATTGCCGCTCAGGCGTCCGATCATGTTCTGGTTCTTTCTTCAAGCGATAACAGGCAAGCGGCTATACCAGCCGGCCGCCGCGAATTTTCAAGCCGCTCTGCGCCAGTTGGCCCAAGGCGCCGGCGCTGAGGTTGGCATGCGCCAGGGCCACCGCCAGCGCATCGGCTGCGTCGGCCTGCGGCGTGCCGGACAGATTCAGCATCCGCACCACCATGTGCTGCACCTGCTCCTTGGCGGCCTTGCCATGGCCGACTACGGATTGCTTGACCTGCAGCGCGGTGTATTCCGCCACCGGCAGGTCCCGCAACACCAGCGCGGCGATGCAGGCGCCGCGCGCCTGTCCCAGCATCAGCGTGGCCGCCGGATTGACGTTGACGAACACTTGCTCGATCGCCGCCGCCTGTGGTTGGTAGGTATCGATCACGCCGAACAGGCCGTCGACGATCACGCGGATGCGTTCGCTCAGCGGCGCGCCTGGCGGCGTGCGTATGCAGCCGGACGCGACATAGTGGCGCTGTTGGCCCAGCAAGTCGATCACGCCGAAGCCGGTGATACGGCTGCCGGGATCGATGCCGAGAATGCGACGCGCGCCGGGAAGGGATGGAGCCGACATCGCCTCAACCCGGGACGGCGCGCAATTGCGCATCCAACTGCTGCAATTGCTGCGGCGTGCCCACATTGTGCCAAGCGCCGTTGAAATACTCGCCGCTGGCTCTGCCCGCCGCGATGGCCGCATCGTAAAACGGCCGCATCGGCACAAAGCTGCCGGCCTGGATGGCGGCGAACATGCGGGTATCGTACAGGCCGATGCTGGAGAAGGTCAGCTTGCGCTCGCCGTCCGCCCGCAGCAGGCCATCCGCCGCCAAGGCGAAGTCGCCGCCGGCGTGGAAAGCCGGATTGTCGGTCATCACCAGATGCATGCCCGGTTCAACTCCGCGCTCCAGCGCATCCAAGCGTGGCAGCAGGCGGGCATAGTCGAAATCGGTGTAGATATCCGCCGCCACGCACAGGAAGGCGCAATCGCCCTCCTCGCGCAACAAGGGCAAGGCTTTGGCGATGCCGCCGGCGGTTTCCAAGGGCTCGCCCTCGGCGGAGTAGGCGATGCGCGCGCCAAAGCGCCGGCCATCGCCCAACTCTCTTTCAATCTGCGTGCCAAGCCAGGCGTGGTTGATCACGATATCGGCGAAACCGGCCGCCACCAAGCGCTCGATCTGCCAGACGATCAAGGGTTTGCCGTCCACGGGCAACAAGGGCTTGGGCGTGTGATCGGTCAGCGGCCGCATCCGTTCACCGCGGCCGGCCGCCAGAATCATGGCTTTAGGCATGCTCACCCCTTGTAGCTCAGCACCGGATAGGCCGCTTGCAGTTCTTCGTCAGTCTCATCCTTGCCCACCAATTGCAGCAGCAACTGATAAAACGGCGCCAGTTCCTGATAACGACGGGAGGTTCGCTTCAGATATTTGATGAAACGCGGAATCTCGGCGCGGTATTTGTCCTTGCCGTCTCGGTGGAACAACCGCGCGAAAATGCCGGCCACTTTCAGGTGACGCTGCACCCCCATCCATTCGAAATCACGGTAGAAGGCATCGAACTCGGCCGGCACCGGCAGACCCGCCGCGCGCGCCTTTTCCCAATAGCGGATCGCGATATCGAGCACGAAGGGCTCGTCCCACTCGATGAAGGCATCGCGCAGCAGACTGACGATGTCGTAGCTGATCGGACCGAATACCGCGTCCTGAAAATCCAGGACCCCGGGCTTGCCCGGTGTCAGCATCAGGTTGCGCACAATGAAATCTCGATGCACGAACACCCTGGACTGGGCCAGCAGCACCGGCAGCAAGGCCTGGACCCCGGCGTCCCATAATTGGCGCTGGGCGAAATTCAGCGGCTGGCCCAGCTCCTTGGCACAGAACCATTCCGGAAACAGATTCAACTCGCGCGTCAGCAGCGCTGCGTCGTATTCCGGCAACACTCCCGGCTGGCTGGCGGACTGGATTTCCACCAGGGTGTCCAGCGCCTCCAGCAATAGATGACGCCGCACCTGTTCGCGTCCATCGTGTTCCAAGGCGGCCAGATAGGTCACCCGCCCCAGATCCTCCAACAACAGCAGGCCCTGTTCGCGATCACGCGCCAGCAGCTTGGGAACATTGACCATCGCGAAAACGTCGCGCACTTGCACATAGGCATCGGTGCTCATTTTTTCCGGCGGCGCGTCCATCACGATGCAACTCGCGCCGTCCGGCCAAGTCGCACGAAAGTAGCGCCGGAAATCGGCATCCGCGGCGGCGAATTCCAGCCCGATGTCCTGCCCGGGATACAAATCCGCCAGCCATTTCTTGATGAGTTCCTGTCTGTGCATGTCGCTTCGTCTTGGTGCTGATAGAATTGGCTGATTTTATACTGCCCCGCCGCCCCTTAGATATGGCTTTGTGCATGCCCAGAATCAAACCCCATCCGCTAGCCTTGGCGCTGGCAGCCGCGTTTTCGCTGAACCCCGCGCTGGCGCTGGCCGATGAAGACGCGCCGATCGCCCTGCCCACGCCGCCCAAGGCCGAAGGCCAAACCCATGTCACCGCCGACGATATGGACGGTGAAATGAATGTGGAATTGAAAGCGCGCGGCAATGTGGTGGTCACCCGCGACGACCAGAAGCTGGAATCCGACTGGCTGGACTACTACCAGAACAAGGATCGGGTCAAAGCCGGCGACCGCTTCAAGATGACGCGCGGCGTCGATGTCGTCACCGGCACCACGCTGGATTACAACGTCGCCGACTACAGCGGCACCGGCATGGACCCGGTGTTCGCGATGGGCAAGCCGGCACCGGCCGCCAAGGGAGCACCGGCGAGCACCCGCCCGATGAGCACGGTGCCGATGCGCGGCGATGGCCAGCAAGTGGACTTCCGCGGTCAGAATCTATACCGGGTCTACAATAGCCGCATCAATAGCTGCGAGCCCGGCGACGACTCCTGGTATCTGAACTCTTCCTTGCTGGATCTGGACTACGTCAACGGCGTCGGCACCGCCCGCAACGCGCGGCTGAATTTCTACGGCGTGCCCATCCTGTACACCCCGTGGATGGATTTCCCGCTCAATGGCAACCGCAAGAGCGGCTTCCTGCCGCCCACCTTCAAGACCGGCAGCAACGGCACCGAGGTCGCGTTGCCGTATTACTGGAATATCGCGCCCAACTACGACGCGACCATCACCCCGCATTTCAACGACAAGCACGGCACAATGCTGGGCGCGGAGTTCCGCTACCTGCAACCCAACTACACCGGTTCGATCTACACCGAGCAATTGCCCAAGGACAAGGTTACCGACAAGAACCGCTACGCCTGGTATGCGACACATAACCAGACGCTGGCGCCGGGCCTGAGCTTCGGCTACAACGCCAACTACGTCTCCGACCCGAACTACTTCAAGGATTTCGGCGACCGTCTCAGCATCGCCGCCAACGTCAACCTGGTGCGCGAAGCCTGGCTCAGCTACGGCTTTGGCTGGCAGGGCGGTTCGGCCAACGCCACCTTGCGCGCGCAGCGCTACCAGACCTTGCTGGAAAACCCGGCCCCAGGCGATATCCCCTATGCGCGGCTACCGCAGCTGATCTTCAACGCCAACCAGCAGTTGCCACAAGGCTTCAGCGCCAATCTGCAAAGCGAGCTGACCCGCTTCTCGCACCCTACGCTGCAAAACGGTGACCGTCTGGTCGCCTATCCCAGCCTGAGCTGGAGCCTGGACAAGAGTTGGGGCTTTCTGCGGCCCAAGATCGGCGTGCATCTGACCGAGTACCAGCTGGACGCGCTACCCGGT
This sequence comes from Chromobacterium aquaticum, assembly GCF_021129195.1. GTDB lineage: Bacteria > Pseudomonadota > Gammaproteobacteria > Burkholderiales > Chromobacteriaceae > Chromobacterium > Chromobacterium aquaticum. Next base: position 28,457 of record NZ_JAJOHW010000108.1, read on the forward strand.
CAGCAAGCGCGTTCGGTGTCGCGCAGCCTGCCCATTTTCAGCACCGATGCCGGCCTCTACTTCGACCGCGACACCGAGTTCCTGGGGCAGGACCATCTGTTGACGCTGGAACCGCGGCTGTTCTACGTCAATATTCCGACCCGCAATCAGAACAATCTACCCAACTTCGATACCTCGGAAAACGACTTCAACTTCGCTCAATTGTTCACCGAGAACCGCTTCTCCGGTTCCGACCGTGTCAACGGCGCCAATCAGCTGACCACGGCGCTGACCAGCCGCCTAATCAGCCAGGAAAACGGCATGGAACGGATCCGACTGACGGTGGGCAAGCGCTACTACTTCAACCAGGACGACATCACGCTGGCCGGCGTGCCACAGCAACGCACCGTCAGCGGCTCCAACCTGTTGCTGGGCGCCAGCGGTGACTTGGCCAAGGGCTGGCGGCTGGACAGCTCCTATGAATGGAACGAGGCGCTGAAAACCACCGAGCGTTACAATGCCCAGCTGCGCTACAACCCGGCGGCGGGCAAGGTGCTCAGCGCCCGCTACCGTTATGGCCGCTACGAGCAGCTCGACAACTCCTCGCTCTACGGCCCGCTGCGCCAGGTGGACATCGCCGCGCAATGGCCGATCGCCAAGAAATGGTATGCGCTAGGCCGCTACAACTACTCGCTGGCCGACCGCAAGCCGCTGGAACAACTGGCCGGTTTCGAGTACAACGACGGTTGCTGGTCGGCGCGCATGGTCGGTCAGCGCTATGTCAGCGATCTGACCACCACCAAGAACGCCATTTATTTCCAACTGGAATTCAAAGGCCTGGGCGGTTTCGGCAACAACCCAGTCAACACGCTGAAGCTGGCGATTCCCGGTTATAGCAAGACTAACGACTTATAAGCGATGATCATGAAACAGACTCTGCTCGCCCTGTTGCTGGCCGGCGCCCTGCAAGGCGCCGTCGCCGCTCCCGCCACCCCGGTCAAAGAAGTGGACCGCATCGTAGCGGTGGTCAACAAGAACGTGATCACCTGGCTGGACCTGCAAGCCCGCGTCGACGAAGCGATCAAACAGCTACAGGCTCAGAAAGTGGCGCCTCCGGCGCGCCAGGTGCTGGAAAAACAGATGCTGGAGCAGATGATCACCGAAGAAGTGCAGCTGCAATACGCCGCCAGTGGCGGCCTGCGCATCGATGACGCCGCGGTGGACCAGGCCGTGGCCAATCTGGCCAAGCAGAACAAAATGGATCTGGCCGGCCTGAAAGCGCAGCTGGCCAAGGAGGGCCTGGCCTTCGACAAGCTGCGCGCCGAAGTGCGCAAGGAGCTGACCATCGCCCGCCTGCGCGACAGCGAAGTCGCCGCCAAGGTAAATGTCAACGAGACCGAAGTCGACCAGGTGCTGAAAAGCGCGCAGAGCGGCAACCGCGCCGAATACCACCTGGCCAGCGTCCTGATCAATGTGCCGGAGCGCGCCGATGCCAAGCAGATCGACACCCTGTCGAAGAAAGCGGAGAAAGCCCTGGCGGAACTGGACGCAGGCCAGCCCTTCGCCAAGGTCTCGGCCAGCTACTCCGACGCGCCCAATGCGCTGAAAGGCGGCGATATGGGCTGGCGCAGCGCGGTGTCGCTGCCAGTGGAGTTCGTGCAGATGCTGGAGCAGCTGAAAACCGGCCAGCACACCAATGTAATCCGCACCCAGCAAGGCTTCTTCATCTTCCAACTGCAGGACAAGCGTGACAGCGGCGCGCCGATGATGGTGGAGCAATACCATGTGCGTCACATTCTGATCCGCACCAACGAGGCGGTATCGGCCAATGACGCCAAGACCCGCATCGAACAGGTGCGCGACCGCATCCAGCGCGGCGCCAAGTTCGCCGACATGGCCAAGCTATACTCCGAAGACGGCAGCAACGCCAAGGGCGGCGACCTGGGCTGGGTCAACCTCGGCGACCTGGTGCCGGACTTCGAGAACGCGATGACCCAGTTGCCGATCGGCCAGCTGTCGCAGCCGGTGCGCACCCCGTTTGGCTGGCATCTGATCCTGGTCGAGGGCAAGCGCAATCAGGACGTGTCCGGCGACCGCGAACGGCTGGCGATCAAGCAGCAGATCCGCTCCCGCAAGATCGAACAGGCCTACGCCGACTGGGTGCGCCAGCTGCGCGACTCCGCCTTTGTCGAAGAACGGCTGGACGAGAAGTAAGCATGAACGTCCCGGTATTGGCCATCACCACCGGCGAGCCGGCCGGGGTCGGCCCGGACCTGGCGCTGCAGCTGACCGAAGCCGGCGTCGATGCGCGTTGCGTGCTGATCGGCGACAAATCGCTGCTGGCGGCGCGCGCGCGCCAACTGGGCCTCGCGCTGCCGCTGCATGATTATGTTGCGGACACGCCCCCGCCGACACAGGGACTGGAAGTCTGCCATGTGCCGCTGGCGGCGCCCGTCGTCGCCGGGCGGCTGGACCCGGCCAACGCCGGCTATGTGCTGGCAACGCTGGACCGCGCCATCGACGGCTGCCTGACCGGCGAATTCGCCGCCATGGTAACCGCGCCGGTGCACAAGGGAATCATCAACGACGGTGGCGTCGCCTTCTCCGGCCACACCGAATACCTGGCCGAGCGCACGCACACGCCCAAAGTGGTGATGATGCTGGCCGGCGGCGGCATGCGCGTGGCACTGGCCACCACTCATCTGCCGCTGCGTGAGGTCGCCGACGCCATCACCCCGGACAGCCTAGAACAGGTCAGCCGCATCCTGCACGCTGACCTGCGCGCCAAGTTCGGCATCGCCGCGCCACGCGTGCTGGTGGCGGGCCTGAACCCGCACGCGGGCGAAGGCGGTCATCTGGGCCGCGAGGAAATCGAAATCATCGAACCGCTGCTGACGCGGCTGCGCGGCCAGGGCATGGACTTGATCGGACCCTTGCCGGCCGACACCCTGTTCAACCCGGACAAACTGGCCGGCTGCGACGCGGTGCTGGCGATGTACCACGACCAGGGCCTGCCAGTGCTCAAGCACGCCAGCTTTGGCGCCGGCATCAATATCACCCTGGGACTACCCATCATCCGCACCTCGGTCGACCACGGCACCGCGCTAGACCTGGCCGGCAGCGGTCATGCCCACCCGGGCAGCCTATTCGAAGCCGTGCAGCTGGCCCAACGCCTGGCCCTCAACTCCTCCACGCGCTGATCCTCGTCTAGCCGGCGGCCATCCTGGCCGCCGCCACCCACGCAGCGGTGTCGCCACCCAGCCCTATCCATTCCTCCGAAACGCTGCCGCCATGCACCGCCCAGAGACGGTAGGACAATATCCAATCTCCGCAATATCTTGAAGTAAAGAGGGAAATCCCTAGCGAATACGGGTTTTTCGCAACGCAACAATTGGGCTACACTGGTGGACGTTTTTCCAATAATGACAGCTGCACGGACAATGACCACCACCACCCAAGCCCGTGTGCGGGAGATCCCGTACAACTACACCTCGTACTCCGATCGCGAAATCTTCATCCGTCTGCTGGGCGAGCCGATGTGGAAACTGCTGGAGGAGCTGCGCGCCGAGCGCAAGACCGGCCGCTCCGCCCGCATGCTGTTCGAGGTCTTGGGCGATATCTGGGTGGTGGACCGCAACCCCTATCTGGTCGACGATCTGCTGGACAATCCCAAGCGGCTGGCGGCCTTGGTGGACGCGATGCGCCACCGGCTGGCCGAAGTGGAAAAACGCCGCGAAGGCAATGACAAGGTGGGCAAGATGCTGACCGCGGCGCGCGCCGCCGTCGAGCGCTTCGCCGAACAGTTCGAGGACACTCGCGAGCTGCGCGCCAAGATCCTGAAGAAGCTGTCCCGGCTCACCCGCCGCGACAATATCCAGTTCGACGGCCTGTCCCGCGTCGCCCACGTCACCGACGCCACCGACTGGCGCGTCGAATATCCGTTCGTGGTGCTGAGCCCGGACAGCGAAGCCGAAATCGCGCCGCTGGTGCGCGCCTGTATCGAGCTGGGCCTGACCATCATTCCGCGCGGCGGCGGCACCGGCTACACCGGCGGCGCGGTGCCGCTGGACCGCATGAGCGCGGTGATCAATACCGAAAAGCTGGACCGCCACCTCGGCGTCGAACAGATCGAACTGCCCGGCCTGGACGGCCTCCGCGCCACCATACAATGCGGCGCCGGCGTGGTCACCGCCCGCGTCGCCGAGGCCGCCTCCGCCGCCGGCCTGGTGTTCGCGGTGGACCCCACCTCGGCCGAGGCCTCCTGTATCGGCGGCAATATCGCGATGAACGCCGGCGGCAAGAAGGCGGTGCTGTGGGGCACCACGCTGGACAACCTCGCCAACTGGAAAATGGTGGACGCCAACGGCCAATGGCAGTTCATCGAACGCCTGGAGCACAACTACGGCAAGATCCACGACGTCGACGTCGCCCGCTTCCGCGTCAGCCAGCTCAAGGACGACGGCCAGACCGTGGAGTCCAGCCGTCAGCTGGACATCCCCGGCAGCGCCTTCCGCAAAGTGGGCCTGGGCAAGGACGTCACCGACAAATTCCTGGCCGGCCTGCCCGGCGTGCAGAAGGAAGGCTGCGACGGCATCATCACCAGCGCCCGCTTTGTGCTGCATCGCATGCCCGCGCATATCCGCACCGTCTGCCTGGAGTTCTTCGGCACCGTGGCCGAAGCCACGCCGGCCATCGTCGAAATCACCGATCTGTTCAAGCCCGGCGGCACGGCGCTGGCCGCCGGCGTGCAGCTGGCCGGCCTCGAACACCTGGACTGGCGCTATGTGCGCGCGGTGTCCTATGTGACCAAGGCCAAGAGCAAGGGCCGACCCAAGATGGTGCTGATCGCCGACCTGGTGTCGGACCACGAGGACGCGGTGGCGGAAGCCGCCAGCCAAGTGGTGCGGCTGGCCAACGCGCGTCACGGCGAAGGCTTCATCGCCATCACCCCGGAAACGCGCAAGCGCTTCTGGCTGGACCGCAGCCGCACCGCCGCCATCGCCAAGCACACCAACGCCTTCAAGATCAACGAAGACGTGGTGATCCCGCTGCCTCGGCTGGGCGATTACAGCGACGGCATCGAACGCATCAATATCGAGCTGTCGATCCAGAACAAGCTGCGCCTGCTCGATACCTTGACCGAGTATTTCCACGGCCGGCTGCCGGTGGACAAGCTGGACACCAATCTGCCATCGGAAGAACTGATCGGCGACCGCCGCGCCTCGGCGCTGTCCCAGCTCGCCATCACCCGCGACCGCTGGCAGTGGCTGTTGGAACACCTTGACCGTCCCTTCCACGAATACCGCGAGCGTTGGCCGCACGCGCCGCTGGAAGACGCCGCGGCGACGCCAGCCTCGGTGTTTCACGCGCTGCGCGACATGGTCGTGCGCGTTAGCTGGAAGCGCGAAATGCAGGCCGAACTGGAGCAACTGTTCTCCGGCAACACCGACGGCCCCATCCTGGCCGCCATCCGCGCCATCCAGCAAAAAGTGCTGCGCAGCCGCGTGTTTGTCGCGCTGCACATGCATGCCGGCGACGGCAACGTCCACACCAACCTGCCGGTCAACTCCGACGATTACGAGATGCTGCAAAGCGCGCACAAGGCGGTGGAGCGCATCATGGCGCTGGCGCGCTCCTTGGGCGGAGTGATTTCCGGCGAGCACGGCATCGGCATCACCAAGCTGGAATTCCTCAGCGAGGAGGAAATCGCCCCCTTCCGCGCCTACAAGCAGCAAGTGGACCCCAACGGCCACTTCAACCGCGGCAAGCTGCTGCCCGGCGCCGACCTGGCCATGGCTTATACGCCGTCCTTCTCCTTGCTGGGCGCGGAATCGCTAATCCTGGAACAATCCGACATCGGCGCGATCAGCGATTCGATCAAGGACTGCCTGCGCTGCGGCAAGTGCAAACCGGTGTGCTCCACCCATGTGCCGCGCGCCAATCTGCTGTACTCGCCGCGCAACAAGATTCTCGGCGTCGGCCTGCTGACCGAGGCCTTCCTCTACGAAGAGCAGACCCGCCGCGGCGTCAGCCTCAAGCATTTCGAAGAATTATCCGATGTCGCCGACCATTGCACGGTCTGCCACCGCTGCGTCAAGCCCTGCCCGGTCAAGATCGACTTCGGCGATGTTTCGGTGGCGATGCGCAACTTCCTGCGCAAGACCGGCAACAAAAGTTTCAACCCCGGCACCGCCGTCGGCATGGCCTTTCTCACCGCCAAGGACCCGGCCACCATCAAGGCCTTGCGCACCGGCCTGGTCGGCGTCGCCTACAAGGCGCAGCGGCTGGGCAACGCGGTGGGCAAGCGCCTGGGCTTGATAGGCTCCCAGACCCGGCAACCGCCGGCCACCGTCGGCAAGGCGCCGGTCAAGGAGCAGGTGATCCACTTCATCAACAAGCCCATGCCCGGCGGCCTGCCCAAGAAAACCGCGCGCGCGCTGCTGGACGTGGAAGACGCCAGCATCGTGCCCATCATCCGCAACCCCAAGCTGTCGGAAGACGCGGAAGCGGTGTTCTACTTCCCCGGCTGCGGCTCGGAGCGCCTGTTCAGCCAGGTTGGCCTCGCCACCCAGGCCATGCTGTGGCATGTCGGCGCGCAGACGGTGCTGCCGCCCGGCTATCTGTGCTGCGGCTATCCGCAGACCAGCGCCGGCTATCAGGACAAGGGCGACGCGATCACCACCGAGAACCGGGTGCTGTTCCACCGCGTGGCCACCACGCTGAACTACCTGGACATCAAGACCGTGGTGGTCAGCTGCGGCACCTGCTACGACCAGTTGTCGCAATACCGCTTCGAGGACATCTTCCCGGGCTGCCGCATCATCGACATCCATGAATACCTGATGGAGAAGGGCGTCAAGCTGGACGGCGTCGGCGGCCAGCAATACCTGTATCACGATCCCTGCCACACGCCGATGAAGGCCTATCAGCCTATGAAGGTGGTCAACGAGCTGCTGGGCGGCGGCGTGGCGCTGTCAGACCGCTGCTGCGGCGAATCCGGCACCTTCGCCGCCAGCCGGCCGGACATCGCCACTCAGGTGCGCTCGCGCAAGGAAGAGGAAATCAACAAGAACCTGCAGGCACTGACCGGTGGCGCCAAGCCTGCCCAGCCAGTGAAGATCTTGACCTCCTGCCCGTCCTGCCTGCAAGGCCTGTCGCGCTACAGCCCGGACACCGGCACCGAAGCCGACTACATCGTGGTGGAAATCGCCAAGCATGTGCTGGGGCCGAACTGGTTGAAGCAGTATGTGGACCAGGCGCGCGATGGCGGCATCGAACGCGTGCTTCTATAAGGTTGGAGAACAACCCATGGGCAATAAAGCGTTGATCATCATCGACGTGCAATACGGCCAGATCGAAGGCCAGCCCCGCGCCGGCCGCGCCGACGCCGTGCTGGCCAATCTCAACCGCGCCATCGCGCTGGCGCGCCGCCAACACATGCCGGTGATCTTCATCCAGCACGACAGCGGCCCCGGCAGCGATCTGGCGCGCGACAGCGAGGCCTGGCGGCTGCATCCGGCGCTAGCGCGGCAGGATGGCGATGCCGTGGTGCACAAACGCTTCAGCGATAGCTTCCAGCACACCACGCTGACCGAGCTGCTGCGCGGCGACGATATCGACGAGCTGTGGCTGGCCGGCTCCGCCACCGAGTTCTGCGTGGACAGCACGCTGCGCTCGGCGATGTCACAGGAATACAGCGTCACCCTGATCGCCGACGCTCACACCTGCAAACCACGACCTCAACTGAACGCGGAACAGGTGATCGATCACTTCAACTGGGTCTGGTCCAATCTGGACGAAACGCCCAAGCCCTTACGCGTGCGCGGCATCGCCGAGTTGGAAAGCGGCGCGGCTTAAACGAAAACCGCCGGGCACGCCCGGCGGTTTCTCTTTGCTGCTTCCTTGTTACTTCAACGGCGATGCGGCCGAGGCCTTGGCCGCCGCCTTCTTCTTGGCCGCGGCGGAGTCCTGACGCACTTCGCTGGTGGTCTTCAACAAAGTGCCTTGGGCGTCGTCGCCGTCCAGGGACCAGCTGAACACCCCACCCAGTTGCTGCTGACGCACATAATCCAGCTTGGTGCGGATGGTGGCCGGGTCGTCGTAGCTCCAGAACTCATTGCCGTCGTAAGTCCACAACTGCTTGCTGACCGGATGCACGAACTGCTTGGCAGAACGCGTCTTCAGCACCTTGTAATCCTCGATGCCGGCCTCGTAAGTGCCCTTGCCGGCTCCGGTCGCCACTTGATACAGGCCATCGCCCTTGGCTCCCGCCGCCACGCCGGCCCAGCCGCGGCCATAGAACGGGATGCCCACGTTCAGCTTGGCCTTGGGCACGCCGGCGGTGACCAGGGTCTGGATCGCGTCGTTGACGTTGTAGTAGACGCGGTCGCCAGTCACCGGCGCGGCCGGATCGCGGAACAGATTGGACTGGAAGTTGGTCGGCCCCTTGGCGTCCCAGCCGCCGTTGAAGTCGTAAGTCATCACATTGATCCAGTCCATATAAGCCGCGTACTTGGCCGGCTCGGTCTGGCGGATCTTGTCGACGCCGGAGCCAATCGCCGCGGTCAGGTAGTAGCGGCGCTTGTTCTGCGCGGTCAACGCGTCCAACTGGCTGCGGAATTCCGCCATCAGCAAGGTGAAGTTCTGCTTGTCGTTGGGATCCACGCTATTGCTCGGCAAGCCGCCGCCGCCCGGGTATTCCCAGTCGATGTCGATGCCGTCGAACACGCCCTTGGCCACGCCGGCGCCACCGGCATTCTCGCCTACCGGCAGATTGCCTTTCAGATACAGATCGATGCAGGACGCGACCATGGCCTTGCGGCCGGCGTCGCTGGCGGCGAACTTGCCGAAGTTTTTCGACCAGGTCCAGCCGCCCAGCGAAATCAGCACTTTCAGCGAGGGGTTGGCCAGCTTCAGCTTGCGCAACTGGTTGAAGTTGCCGCGCAGCGGATCGCTCCAGCTATCGGCCTTGCCATCCACCGACTCATTGGCGCCAAAGGATTTCTGGTAATCGGCCCAGGCATCGCCACCGTCGCCATTACCGTTCTCGGCGCGAGTCACCATGCCGCACTTGCCGTCGGCGTAGACATTGCCGAAAGCGTAATTCAGGAAGGTCAGCTTCTTATCGCCGCCTGCGTCCACCAGATTGCGCAGCTTGTAATTGCGGCCGTAAATGCTCCATTGCGCAAAATAGGAGCCGACATGGCGGCCCACGGTCGGCGTCGGTTCCGGCGGCACGCCGGTGCCCGGACCCGGGCCGGGATCACCGCCACCGGGCGTGCATTCGCTGGCCGGCCGCTCTTCCCACGGCCCCCATTGATCCGCGCCTGGTTGATTGTTCTGTGTCCACCATTTGGCGCGCCAGGTCTTGTTGGCGTGCAGGGCGTAATCGCCGCCGTTATAGGTCTGCGCACCACTCCACGCATTGCAGGCCGGCGCGGCGAATACCGCCGCGCTGCTCAACAACAAGCCGGCCCCTCCAAACAGCGCCGACAACGTCAACGAAAGCTTCGACATTCGGACCTCCTCAATTCTGTCAGTGATCACGGCAGCGTCATGCTGTCCCCGCTGCAGCACCGCAAGCCGGCGTTTTAGTTCGGACATGTGGTATTACAGTGGTATCAGATTCGAGCAATCACTCCACCGCTGCCAACCCAAATTTCACCAACCTGTCCTTAATAACAGTTAAAACAGGTCAAAAGTATTGCCTTACGTCGCCGACAATACAGCCAGCTCCAACAAGCCGGAACAAGCCTGAGCTTAAGTGAATTTCAATGAATTTAACGCAAGAACCACCATGGGCAAGGTGGAAATGGGAGTCTTCCAGCAGGCATTACAGCGCGGCGCCGCGGAGAAGGGGAACTTGAGAATGCCTGTTGGCAATTTGAGACAGAAACAACACGGCAATAGCATTGGCTTCATAAAACCATGCCACTACAAAACCATTAAATTTTCAATGGCATCCGAAACGGGAATCGCCCACGGCTCCGGAAATGCAAAGAGGAGGCCGAAGCCTCCTCCCGATACCCTGCCTGTAGCCGCAGAATCAAGCCGCTTTTTTCACGTGCGCTTTTTTGTGATGCTGCTTCTTCACGTGTTTCTTGGCGGCTTGGGCTTTTTGCGCGGCCGGAGTGGAAGCTGCCTTTTTGGCATGCTTCTTATGATGATGTTTCTTGGCGTGATGCTTCTTGGCGTGCGCCGGAGCGGCGGCCTTGGCGGCCGGGCCGGAAGCGTCGGCGGCGAAGGTGGCGGCTGAAGTCAGGCCGATTACGGAAGCCAGGATCAGTGCGGCGATCTTTTTCATGGTGATTCTCCAAGTCTGCGACTTATCGGTTGTCAGGGCACCGTCCTGGTGCATCCTTGAATTCATCATATGCAAGCCGCCTCGCCGTAGTCTGTGAGGCCTGTGTTAAATCATGTAACCGATCGTACAAGCGCTTAAACCTGCGCCGGCTCCTTGGCCACCACCCGCGTCACCAGGATCTGGTCGATCTTGTGATTGTCGATGTCCACCACCTCGAACTTGTAGCCGGCGTATTGCACGCAATCGGTGCGGCGCGGAATCTTGCGCAGCATATACATCATGAAGCCAGCCACGGTTTCGTAGTTCTGATCGTCCGGCAGCTCATCGATCTCCAGCACTCGCAATACATCTTCCACCGGCGTGATGCCGTCCACCAACCAGGAGTTTTCGTCGCGCTTGACGATCTGCTCTTCCTGACCCTGGCCCACCAGATCGCCCATCACCGTGGACATCACGTCATTGAGCGTGATCAGGCCAACGACGAAAGCATATTCATTCAAGATCACCGCGAAATCCTCGCGCGTGCCCTTGAACTGATCCAGCGACTCGGACAGGGTCAAGGAATCCGGGATCAAGAGCACGGTCTTCAACAAGCCCGGTTCCTTCAGCGAGATCGCGCGGCCCGCCAGCACCCGGCGCAGCAAATCCTTGGAATCGACGTAACCGACCACATTATCGATACCGTTGTCGCACACCAGGAACTTGGAATGCGGCTGCTCGGCCACCTTGGACTTGATGCTGTCCTCCGCCTCGTCCAGCGTGAAATAGATGATGCTCTCGCGCGGCGTCATCGACGACGGCACCAGCCGGCTTTCCAGCTCGAACACATTCTCGATGACCTGATGTTCCTGCCGATGCAGCACGCCGGCTTCGGCGCCAGCGTCCATCATCGCCGAAATATCGTCACTGGTGATCTCGTCGCGCGGGCTGGTGGGCATGCCCACCAGGCGCAGCAACAGGCCGGACAACTCGTTGAACAGCCACACCAGCGGCTTGAACAGCAGCACCATGAACAACATCGGCCGCACGATGCGCACCGCCACCGTCTCCGCCGCCACCATGCCCAGACGCTTGGGCGTCAAGTCGGCGAACAGGATGAACAAGCTGGTCACCAACAGGAAGGATGCCAGGAAGCCCAGGCTCTGCGCCAAATCCGGCGACAGGAAAAACCCCAATACACGGGCGAAGAAGGGCGTGAACGCCGCTTCGCCGACGATGCCGCCCAGGATGGCCACCGCATTGACGCCTATCTGCACCACGGTGAAGAAATGGCCGGGATGCTCCTGCAAGGCCAGCACTTTTTCGGCATTGGCATTGCCTTCGTCCACCATTTGGCGCAAGCGAATCTTGCGCGAAGCCGCCAGCGAAATTTCCGACACCGAAAAAAAGGCGCTGGCCAGAATCAGCGCCAAGATAATCATCATATCCGTCATCAAGCTCTCCACTCTTGCCCATCGCAGCGCCTGAACACCGCTGCAGGCGGGCTAGGGCAGAAGGCATGATAAATAGTTCAAATCATAATTTCTGTAATGATAGCAGCGAACCGTGGTTTCACCGAAGCCCACGGCAACCGTTACAATGACCGCTCCACATTTCAGTAAGGCCGCAACCATGGATTGTGAATTGTGCCAGGCTCCAGCCGGGCAACTACTGCATGAAGACGAGCGCCTCAGAGTGCTGTTGGTGGACGAGGCCGGCTACCCTGGCTTCTGCCGCGTGATCTGGAAGGCCCATGTCCGCGAGATGAGCGACCTTTCCGATAAAGACCGCCTACACTTGCTCGACTGGGTCCAATATACCGAAGCCGCGCTGCGCCACATTCTAAAGCCGGCCAAGATCAACCTGGCCAGCCTGGGCAATATGGTTCCCCACCTCCACTGGCACGTGATTCCGCGCTTCGAAGACGACGCCCACTTTCCCGCCCCGATCTGGGCCGCCGCGCGCCGCGATGGCGCGGTACGCCACTGGCCAGACCTGGCCGGACAACTGCGCTCACAACTAGCCGACGCCGCCAGCCATTGCTGGCTGAACTATCAAATCCAGGTGACCCAGGTTCCGGACGGGCTGGAAGGCGCCGATCTGGCCTGCTACCGCTTCTTCGCCGAATCCGGCCTGGCCTGGCCGGTGGACGGCGTGGATGCCGACGGCCGCCACTGGCTGGCGCTGCGCCGCGTCGACGACAACGGAGCTAGCAGTGTCGAGACACTGCGGCTGGAGGCCGGCAGCTACCGCCTGGTCCCCGGCGTCCCGTCCTACCAAGCCACGTTGCTGCGCTGAGCAGCCAGACTCCATTCAAGAGGTATGCCATGTACCAAACGCTGATTTCCGCCGAACAACTGGCCACTCTGCCCGATGAAAACCTGGTGATCCTGGATTGCCGCTTCCGGCTTGAGCAGCCGGACTACGGCCTGGCCGCCTACGAGGCCGGCCACCTGCCCGGCGCTCACTACCTGCACCTGGACTACCACCTGTCCGGCAGCAAGACCGGCGACAACGGCCGCCACCCTTTGCCAGACGGCAGCCGGCTGGCGGTGGACCTGGGCGCCATCGGCGTGACGCCGGGCACCCAGGTGGTCGCCTACGACGATATGGCCGGACAATACGCCGCCCGTGCCTGGTGGCTGCTGCGTTGGCTCGGTCATCCCGCCGTCGCCGTGCTCGACGGCGGCATCGCCGCCTGGAGCCAGGCCGGCCACGCGCTCAGCAGCGAAGCCGGGCAGCGCCGTCCCTGCCGCTTCTCCGTCCGCGCGCCACTGGTGGATAGCGTCGACGCCGCGGCCGTGCTGACCAATATAGAGCAGCCCGCCTTCACCGTGGTGGATGCCCGCTCCGCCGAGCGCTTCCGCGGCGAAGGCGAGACGCTGGACCCGGTGGGCGGCCACATTCCCGGCGCGGCCAACCGCTTCTTCATGCACAACGTCGACGCCGAAAATCGCTTCAAGAGCGCGCAGCAGCTACGCGCCGAATGGCAGGCACTGCTCGGTGAATTCGATCCAGCCTCCATCGTCCACCAGTGCGGCTCCGGCGTCACCGCCTGCCATAATCTGCTGGCGATGAGCCATGCCGGCTTCGCGGGCAGCCGGCTCTACCCCGGCTCCTGGAGCGAATGGTGCAGCGATCCGGCGCGGCCGGTTGAGCGCTGAGCCCGCTCAAGCCAGCATCAGTTCCTGCAGCAAATCCTGGCCGAAGCGCCACTGCCCCAGCCGCGCGGCGCTGCCCAGGTGTCCATGCGCGCCGGCGTCGACCAAGGGACAGCCCCAGGCTTGCGCCATCGCTTCGGCCTCGGCCATGTCGCAGAACAGGTCGTCGCGACTGGCCACCAATAAGGCCGGCGCGGACAAGCGCAGCGTCGGCGCATTAAAGCCGGCGAAAGCGGGCAAGGGCGCGTCCTCCGGCAGTTCGCCGCTGGCGCGCGCCCGTATCTCGCTGATCGGCAAGGCCGGCGGTGCCACCAGCAACAGCCCTTGCAGCCGCTTCTGTTCGCGCAGCGACAAGGTTCGCAGCCAGGCCGCCGCCGCATGGCAGCCCAGGCTGTGCGCCGCCAGCATCCAGCGGCCCGGCACCTGTTCCAAGGTACGCCGGATACCGTCCACCCAGGCTTCGCATTCCGGGTAGAGCCAGTCGTCCTGCTCCACCCGGCGCGCCAGCGGATAGCTGCGCTCCCAGGCGGTCTGCCAATGCTCCGCTCCGGAGTTGCCCCAGCCCGGCACCGTGATCAAGGTGATGTCGTCCTCGTCCAACATCACAGGCTACGCTCGTAATCGACGATCAGCGGCGCATGGTCGGAAAACTTCTCGTCCTTGTACACCGAGGCGTTGCGCGCCAGCGCCATCAGCGACGGGGTCACGATGTGATAATCGATGCGCCAGCCCACGTCCTTGGCGTAAGCCTGACCGCGATTGCTCCACCAGGTGTAGCCCGGCGTGTCCGGGTACAGGCTGCGCCAGGCGTCGCACCAGCCGACACGGCCCAGCAAATCGGTCATCCAGGCGCGCTCTTCCGGCAGGAAGCCGGAGTTCTTCAGGTTGCCCTTCCAGTTTTTCAGGTCGATCTCATGGTGGGCGATGTTCCAATCGCCGCAGATCACGATGTCGCGACCGGCCGCGCGCAGTGTTTCCAGATGCGGCATGAACACGTCGAGAAAGTCGAATTTCACTTGCTGGCGCTCGTCGCTGCTGGAGCCGGATGGCAGATACAGCGAGATCACGCTGAGATTGCCGAAATCCAGTTGCAGGAAACGGCCTTCGGCATCGATCCAGTCCACGCCCAGCCCTTCCACCACCGCGTCCGGCAGATGGCGGGTGTACAGGCCAACGCCGCTATAGCCCTTCTTCTCCGCATAATGGAAATAGCCGGTCATCCCATCCGGCTGGCGCATGCGCTCTGACAAGTCGCCAGCCTGGGCCTTCAGTTCCTGCACGCAGACAAAGTCGGCGTCCATGCCGGCCAGCCAGTCGAAGAAACCTTTTTTATCGGCGGAACGGATGCCGTTCAAATTGGCGGAAACGATTCGAAGCAAGAGAGTCTCCCGTGATATGCTTGCCGGCAATTTTTTCAGCCGTTCAAACAGTTAACAGTTAATAAGGAGTAATGATGAGCGATTTCCGTCAGGATTTTATTCGTTTTGCGCTCGACAAGCAGGTTTTGAAGTTTGGCGAGTTCATCACCAAGGCCGGCCGCAAGTCTCCCTACTTCTTCAATGCCGGCCTGTTCAACGACGGTCTGTCCACTTTGCACTTGTCCCGCTTCTACGCCAAGTCGATACTGGAAAACGGCCTGCAGTTCGACATGCTGTTCGGCCCGGCCTATAAAGGCATCATCCTGGCCGCTGGCGCGTGCATGGCCATGGCCGAGCAAGGCCGCAACCTGCCCTTCGCCTACAACCGCAAGGAAGCCAAGGACCATGGCGAAGGCGGCACCCTGGTGGGGGCGCCGCTGCAAGGCAAGGTGCTGATCATAGACGATGTGATCTCGGCCGGCACCTCGGTGCGTGAATCGGTGCAGCTGATCCGCGCCGCTGGCGCCGAACCGGCCGGAGTGGCCATCGCGCTGGACCGCATGGAGCGCGGCAGCGGTGAGTTGTCCGCGGTGCAGGAAGTCGCTCAGCAGCATGGCCTGCCGGTCATCGCCATCGCCACGCTGAAAGACCTGCTCGGCTTCCTGGAACACAGCCCGGAACTGGCGGCGCACCTGGACGCGGTGCGCGCCTACCGGGCGCAATACGGAGTCAACGACTGATGAAAACGCTTGCCGGACTGCTACTGCTGCTGGGAACCGCCGCCAATGCCGGCGGCCTCTACAAGTGGGTGGACGAGTCCGGCAAGGTTCATTACAGCGACTCCCCGCCGCTGCAGAGCCAGCAGCAGGGCGTCGCCGAGCTCTCCAAGCAGGGCACCGTCACCAAGCCGGCGGAAAGCCCCGCCGCGCGCCAGGCGCGCGAAGCCGCCGAGGCCGCGCAAAAACAACACGACGTCCAACGCTTGGAAAACACCCGCCGCGACAACGCGCTGGTGGAAAGCTACGCCAGCCTGCAACAGCTGCAAGCCGAGCGCGCCAAGCAGCAGGCCGTGCTGCAAAGTGCGCTGGACGCGCTGCAGCTGCGCGCTCAAGGACTGGCGATGCAAGTCCGCAATACCCAGCAAGACATCGCGCAAAGCCAGCGCAACAAGCAAGCGCCGCCGCAAAACAGCCTGCGCAATCTGAAAGTGCTGCAGGCCGAACAACAGGATCTGGCCAAGCAGATTACCGTCAAGCAACAGGAACTGGCGGCTTTTCGCCAGAAAACCCAGAACGACCTCAGCCGCTATCGCCAACTGCGCGGTGAATAAGACTTGGCGCCGCGAAGCTTCTCACAACAAGCCTAAGGCCGCTGTTATTGGCCGCCTTCCTTGCGCTGCCAAGCCTCGTTCAAGGCCTTGGTGGCCGCCTCGCTAGCCTGCGCCGCCGCCGCTTGAGCGGTCTTGGCCGCCTCCAGTTCGGTATTCGCGCCACTCAGCCCAGCCTGGGCATCCGCCAGCCGCTGCTCGGCTTTGGCCTTGTCCGTCTCCGCCTGCGTCAAGCGCGCATCGGCTTTCTGTTGCGCACCGCGTACCTGCTGGTAATACATCTGCGCCGCCAGCAATTGCTCATCCGCCGTCTGCGCCAGCGCCGGCATCGACAATAGCAAGCCCGCCAGCGCCGCGGCGATTCCGTTCACTTTCATCTCAGCTCCCGTTTTTCGGTTTCAACGACGCAAGCTTAACGCGGCCACCGGATTTTGGCTAAATCCCGACGCTCAGCCGACGGCGCGCGATGGCCGCGACAGCAGGTAGAGCAGGACGCTCAGCTCGATCGCCCCGACCAGCCACGGCACCCAATGCGGCGGCCGCGCCAACAGCAGGGCGGCGAACCCCGCGCCCATGCCCAGGCCGGCGAACCACTTGGCCTTGACCGGCACCACGCGCTGCTCGCGCCAAAGCCGCAGCGCCGGGCCGTAGCGCGGATGCGTGAGCAAACGCTGCTCCAGCCGCGGGGACGATTTGCTGAAACAGGCCAGCGCCAGGATCAGAAAGATCGTGGTCGGCATCACCGGCAGCAAGGCGCCTATCACGCCCAGCGCCAGCATCAGCATGCCGGCGCACAGATACAGCCAGCGCACCGCCGGGTGCCGCGCTCGCCCGCTCAAGCGTACACCTGGTCCAGGTGGCTGTTCATGCAGGCGAAAGCGGCCACGGCGCCGGCGGTGACGCGTTGCTCGGCCGCCTCATCCAGCAGCAGGCCGTCCAACGCGGCGGTGAACGCGCGCCAGTGGCGGGCGCGGCCATCCGGATGGCCAGCCAGGTGGCGGGCGCCGCAATTCTCGTCCAGGCCCAATTTGCCGGCCAGCTTGTACAGAATGGCCGCGCCCAGCTTGGAGCCTTCCACCACGTAGAGCCAGCCCATCGCGCTGGCCACGTCCAGCGTGCTGCTGATCGGCGCTTCGCGCAATTCCGGCAGCGGCCGGTCCAGGTCCCGCAGATCGGCGGCGATACTGTCGTAACGGCGGCGCTCGGCCAGATCCGGGAACAGGCGGGCCAGCTCGGGGTTGTCGTACAGCGCGTCTGCATCGCGCAGGAAGCGGTATTGCGCCAACAGGAAGCGCGCGTAGTTTTCACGGGTGGCGAACGGCTGATTCGCCATGATGCGCTGGTCCAGCGCGTCGTGGGTTTCGTGGGTGCGGGCTTTCAGATCCTGGGTGCGGGTTTTCTCGACAACGGTAGTCATGCTCGTGTTTCCTGTTTGATGCGAACCCGGCGCCTGCGCGCGGCGGCGAGGGCGCCGGGATGAGGCGATTAACTCGCCATTATAATGCGAATGATTCTTACAATCATTATCAAATTTACCATAACGACGGCATGCTCGAGAGAAAGGCGCGCCACGACGGCCGATCAACGCTAATCAGAGAGGGGAAACACGAGGAGAACAGCGAAAAACAAAAAGGCCAGTTCTTGCGAACTGGCCTGATTGCTGTAAATTGGTGGGTCGTGCGGGATTCGAACCTGCGACCAACGGATTAAAAGTCCGCTGCTCTACCAGCTGAGCTAACGACCCGATCCAGTATGCGCAGAAAGTTTTGAGTGGTGGGTCGTGCGGGATTCGAACCTGCGACCAACGGATTAAAAGTCCGCTGCTCTACCAGCTGAGCTAACGACCCTCTAACAAAACTCCTGGCAATTTCCGGTATCGGAAACTGGTGGGTCGTGCGGGATTCGAACCTGCGACCAACGGATTAAAAGTCCGCTGCTCTACCAGCTGAGCTAACGACCCAAGAGAGAGCGCAACTATAATGAAACAGTTCAGGGTCGTCAACGGGTTTTTGCATTTTTTTTTACATGAATGACGTTGGCACGCGGCGAAAAACCTCAAGCCGGCAGGAACCGAAAACGAGGAAGAACCATCTAAGCCCGAACGATAAGCCAGATCCCGACTTGTAAAGTCGCCGGACCATACCCATGTGTATAACAAGGGATCAGGCGGCGACCGCAAACGCCGGATCGCGATCACCCACTTACCGGATACTCAGCTCGCTCATGCGCACATTCCTCATCCTGTTATTGCTGTACCCCTTCGCAGAAATCGCCGCCCTGGTGGCGCTGGCGGACCGCTTTGGCGGACTCGCCGTCTTCGTCTTCGTCGTGCTGTCTTCGCTGCTGGGGCTATGGATGCTGCGCAACCAGCAAATCGGCGCCCTGTTCACGCTGGGCAGCGTGATGCGCCAAGGCGAGCGCGTATCGCTGTATTCCCTGCTTTGGCCGCTGCGCTACTTGCTGGCCGGCGTGCTGTTCCTGATTCCAGGCGTCATCAGCGACCTGGCCGCAGTGCTGTTGCTATTGCCCTTCAAAGGCCCCAACATTGCCGTCAACGCTCGTGGGGCCGCTGGCGGCGGCCACAGCTCCGCCGATAATGACGTGATCGACGGTGAATACACTCGGGTGGACAAGGAAACTCCGGCGGACCGGCGTCTTCATTGAATGCCCAGCAGCCGCAAGACCTCCTCGTCGGTTGCCGTGAACTGAATCAACACCACCTTGTGCCGGCTCTTGTCGCCGGACAGCAGTTGAACGTCGCGTTTGGCCACGGCGAAGCGTTGCGCCAGCCAAGCCAGCAGCGCAGCATTGGCCTTGCCGTCCACCGGCGGCGCCGCCAAACGTATTTTCAGGCAATCGCCGTGTTCGCCCGCCGCCTCGGTCTTCTTGGCGCCGGGCTGAACATGCAAGCTAAGACGGACTGTGCCCTTACTGCAGTCCAGCCAGGGTTTCATGATCTTTTTCCCGCAAAACGGGAGAGTGTAGTCGAAAAGCCGCCGCGTCGGCACCGCCGGCCGCGGCCTCCGCTCTCCCTTCACTTATGAGGATATCGCGATGGATATTGGAATCAACGAACAAGACCGCCAGGAAATCGCCCACGGCTTGTCCCGCCTGCTGGCCGACACCTACACCCTGTACTTGAAGACTCACAATTTTCACTGGAACGTCACCGGGCCGATGTTCAACACCCTGCACCTGATGTTCGAAACCCAGTACAACGAGCTGGCGCTGGCGGTGGACGCCGTGGCCGAGCGCATCCGCGCGCTGGGCCACCACGCGCCGGGCAGCTACGCCGACTACGCCAAGCTGACCGCGATCCCGGAAGCCGCCGGCACCCCGCCCAAGGCTGAGGAAATGATCCGCCAGTTGGTGGACGGCCATGAAACCGTATGTCGCACCGCGCGCAGCATTTTCGCCGTGGTTGACCGCGCCGGCGACGAGCCCAGCGCCGACTTGCTGACCCAGCGCCTGCAAGTGCATGAAAAAACCGCCTGGATGCTGCGCAGCCTGCTGGAAAAATAATAGGCCGCAACGCCCTCTGCCCGACGCCGCGCTCCACGCGGCGTTTTTGCTTGCCATCGTGCTACACTTTCAGCAGCGCGCGCCCCGCCTGCGGCGGCATCTGTCGGCGCTCCGCCTACCCGGTAAAAGATCAGCCACCATGTCCACTAGTCCGCTTTCGCCCTCGTCGTCCAACGCAGCCATGCTGCCCTTGGCCACGACGCTGTTTGCCTCGCTGCTGGTTCATGCGCTGCTGTTCAGCCTGGAAATCCGGCCGCGCTCGAGCCCGCCGGCGCCGGCCTCGGTCCAGATCATCAATGTGCAATTGAACCAGGCGCCCAGCCGGACCGTGCCCAAGACCCGCCGACTGGCGGAACAAAACAATCTGGGCGCCGGCAACAGCGCGCAAACCGACCGGCTGGCTAGCCACCGCGCCAAACCGCCGGCCGCGCCAGTGGATCCCGGCACTCCCGAACCCGCCGACGCCTCGCCGCGACAGCAGACCATTACCCGGCCACCGGACACCGGCAAAAAACCTGCGCTGCCGCCAGCGCAATCCGGCAACGTCGGCCACGTCAGCGCCGGCAGCCTGCTGGCGCAAGTCGGCGACCTGAGCCGGCAATTGGGCGACAGCGGACTGGCCGACCAGCAGCAGGAAAGTGGCGGCAAGCAAGGCCGGCTGGCGGAAAGCGCGCGCGGCTACCCCTGGGCCCGCTACCAGGAAGACTGGCGGCTGAAAGTGGAGCGCATCGGCAACCTCAATTATCCGGAAACCGCGCGCCGTCAGAATATTCACGGCGCGGTCACGCTGGAAGTGCTGATTGCAGCCGACGGCGGCCTGCGCGAAGTCCGCGTGCTGCGCAGTTCCGGTTTCGATGTGCTCGATGACGCCGCCCGCCGCATCGTCGAACTGGCCGCGCCCTATCCGCCGTTCCCGGCCTCGCTCGCGCAGCAATACAGCTCGCAGCGCATCCGTCAGAAATTCGTCTTCACCCGCGACAATCAATTATCCAGTCGCTGACACATCATCAAGGAATCTCCATGTACGAAGTCAACCGCAGCATCGCCCTGATCCGCCCATTGGCGCCCTTCCACGCCTGGCTGCAACAACTGCCCGGCGGCTTGGACGGCGGCATGTCGCTGGACCAGCTGGGTCAGGATTGCAACGCGCTGCTGATCCCGCCGGCGGAGGATTACACCGATGCCCAGACCTTCATCCTCGAACGCTACCAGCAATTGTTCGAAGCCGAACTATCCGACTGGTGCGATGACGATGGCATGTGGCCCGGGGCATTGACACTGGAGCTGTTCCAGCAATGGTTCGCGGTGGAAATCCACTCCATCGTCACCGACCTGGTCGACGAGCCGCTGGAGCGCGAAGCTTTCGTGCCGCTGGAACTGGGCGAATAACACGGAGAAACGGCGGCGCTCATCGGCGCCGCCACCAACACCCAAGGGGGGAAACACCATCATGCAGCACAATACCAAGATCAAAGTGCGCGGCTATCACCTGGACCTGTACGGCCATGTCAACAATGCCCGCTACCTTGAGTTCCTGGAAGAGGCGCGCTGGAATTACTTCGAAAGCCGCGGCGACCTGCCCTGGTTCCTGCAATCGGGCCTGGCCCTGGTCGTCGTCAACATCAATATCGATTACCGCTACCCGGCCACCATGGGCGACGAACTGCAGATCGACACCGGCGTGAAATCGATAGGCACCCGCAGCGCGGTGATGCACCAGCGCGTGACGCTGGCCGGCAGCGGCAAACTGGTGGCCGAGGCCGATGTCACTTTCGCCGTCTTTGACGCCAAACAGGGCAAGGCGGTGGCGCTGGATGGCAAACTGAAGGAACTCCTCGAACAGATGCTGGCCGAACAAGCCTGATCATCATGGCATGAACCGTCCGGGCCGCGCCCGGACCTTACCCGCAGGACAAGGAAATGAAGAAAGCTCTGCTCGCGCTGCTTGGCGTCGCTCTGCTCGCCGTCATCGGCTATATGACGCTGTTCGCCGGCACGCCGGCGCCGCAGGTCAGCTATACCTCGCTCAGCGGCCAGACCGCCAGCACCGAGTCGCTGAAGGGCAAGGTGGTGCTGGTCAACTTCTGGGCCACCAGCTGCCCGGGCTGCGTGGAAGAGATGCCGGAAATCAAGAAGATGCATCAGGAGTTCGCCGGCAAGGGCTTGGAAACCATCGCGGTGGCGCTGAGCTACGATCCGCCCAATTACGTAAAGAGCTTCGTCGACAAATATCAATTGCCCTTCTTTGTCGCGCTGGACGGCAATGGCGAGATCGCCAAGGCCTTCGGCGACATCCAGCTGGCGCCGACCACCTTCCTGATCGACAAACAGGGCAAGATCATCAAGCGCTACGTCGGCGTGATGGACTTCAAGGAAGTGCGCGCGCTGGTGCAGCAGCATCTGTGAGCCCGCTCGCCGCCGCCAAAACCAACGCCCCGGTCAGCCGGGGCGTTTTTCATCGCGTGGCGCACACCGCGCAAGTGGGATCACGCGGCACCCGGATCTGGCGGAACTCGCCAGCCAGCCCATCGTAAAGCGTCAGCCAACCCAGCCGCGGCGCGATGCCAGCCAATAGCTTGACCGCCTCCACTGCCTGCAAGCTGCCTATCACCCCCACCAGCGGCGACAGCACGCCGAAAGTCGCGCACGGCCCATCGCCGGCCTCGCCCTCGTCAGGGAACAGACAGTGGTAGCAGGGAGACGCCGCGTCGCGCGGATCGAACACCGCCAACTGCCCGGAAAAACGCACCGCGGCGCCGGACACCAGCGGCGTGCCGGCGGCGACGCAGGCGCGGTTCACCGCGTGGCGGGTGGCGAAATTATCGCTGCAATCCAGCACCAGCTCGTGGTCGGCGGCCAACTGCGCCAGCTCCTCTGGGCCCAAACGCCGCGCCAGCGGCGTTACCGTCACTTCGGGGTTGATCGCGCGCATGCGCTCGGCGGCGGACTCCGCCTTCAAACATCCGAGGCTATCACTGTGGTGAATAATCTGGCGCTGTAGATTGGACAGCTCCACCACATCGTCGTCGGCGATGCTGATCTGCCCTACGCCGGCGCTGGCCAGGTACAACGCCACCGGCGAACCCAATCCGCCGGCGCCGACGATCAGCGCCCGCGCCTGGCCCAAGCGCTGCTGGCCTGCGATATCGATTTCCGGCAGCAGGATATGCCGGCTATAGCGCAATAGCGCTTCGTCGTTGAGTTCCATCATCTTTCCAGCCTAATCCGAACGTAGCCACCACGCCATCGCCCAAAAGCATAAGGCCAGCCGTATGCTGGCTGGCCTTATGTTCAAAGCTGAAACGCGGACTTATTCTTCCACCGTCTTGCGGGCGAACTTGATGCCCAGCTGCTTGAGCTTGCGGTACAGATGGGTGCGCTCCAGGCCCACCTTCTGCGCCACCCGGCTCATATTGCCGTTCTCCAGCGAGATATGGTACTCGAAGTAGCGCCGCTCCAACTGCTCACGCAGTTCGCGCAGCGGCATATTGAAGTCGAAACCGGACTCCTCCACCGGCTTCTCGTGGCGGAACTGCGCCAGCACCTTGTTGACCTCGCCGGCATCCACCTCGTCGGACTCCGACGTCAGCGCCAGGCTCTTGATGATGCTGCGCAGCTGCTCCAGATTGCCCGGCCAGTCATACTGACGCAGCGCGTTGAGCGCGGCGGTGGTCAGTTTGCGCGCCGGCACCTGCTTGGACTCCACCAGCTCGGTCAGGATTTGCTCGGCGATGAAGATGATGTCCTCGGAATGCTCGCGCAGCGGCGGAATCGGCACGATCACGCTGGACAAGGCGGTCAGCAGCCGGTTGTCGCACTCGGGATCGACCAGCAATTCCTGCAAGGGACGGCTGCAGGAACACAGCAGCCGCACATTGAAACGGTCCAGCTTGGACAGCAGGAACAGCAGGCCTTGCTGCACGCGGCGGCCGTACTGGCCGATCTCCGGCAGGAACAACACGCCGTTATTCGCCTTTTGCAGCAGCTCCAGCGGCGCGTCCGCCAATTGCTCCTGCTTGGCCGGCGTCACCCACGGCGTATTTCCCTGGTGGAAAAAGCGCGCCACCAGCTCGAAGCCGGAGCCAGGTTCGCCGGTCAGCAACACCGGAGACTTGACCTTGGCCACGCGTTCCAGTTGCCGCTTCAACTCCTGGATCGGCTCGCTGCGGCCCAGCTTGTCCAGGTTCAGCGAGGTATTGGCCTGCATGTCGCCATACTTCAACGCGCGCTGCACCGTGGTCAGCAACTTTTGCAGCGCGATCGGCTTCTCCAGGAAGTCGAACGCGCCGATGCGAGTGGCTTCCACCGCGGTGTCGATGCTGGCATGGCCGGACATCATCACCACCGGCATGTTCAGCTGGCCGGACTTGGCCCACTCCTTGAGCAGCGTCACGCCGTCGCAATCCGGCATCCAGATGTCCAGCAACACCAACGCCGGACGCGTCTGGTTGCGCAGCTGTCTGGCCACCTCGGCGTTTTCCGCCAACGCAACGGTATACCCCTCGTCCTGCAGTATCTCGGAGAGTAATTCACGGATACCGATTTCGTCGTCAACAATCAAAATATCGCTGCTACGCATTAGGCCTCCAGCAATGGCAGGGAGAGAAGGATGCGCGCGCCGTTCGGTTCGAGATTGCCCACTTTGATCTGCCCGTGGTGGTCTTCAAGAATCTTCTTGACCACCGCCAGGCCAAGACCGGTGCCCTTGGTCTTGCTAGTCACATAGGGTTCGAACACGCGTTGCAGGATCTCCGGAGCAAAGCCCGGACCATTATCCTCCACGCTAACGAGCGCATAGCCTTCTTCTTTTCGGCTGCTAATTTGAATCATCGGGATGTCAACGTCAAGGACCGCATCTTGCGCGTTCTGAATCAGGTTATGTAAAACTTGGCGCAACAATGCCGCATCCGCCATGATCATCAACGGCCTTTCATCAAGCGCCATCTTAACAGCAGAGTTGGATTCGTAAAGAGCCATCACCTCCCGCACCACTTGATTCAGGTCCAATTCGGTCAACTTGGTGCGCGGCGCGCGCGCGTAATCGCGGAAGGCGTCGACCATGGCCTTGAGCGCGCCCACCTGCTTGATGATGGTATCGGTGGAGCGGCGCAGCATGTCGGAATCGGCGCCGGCCAGCTTGTCCTGCAACTTCATCGCCAGCCGTTCCGCCGACAATTGAATCGGCGTCAGCGGATTGCGGATCTCGTGCGCCAGCCGCTTGGCCACCTCGCCCCAGGCCGCGTCGCGCTGGGCGCGCGCCAGTTCGGTAATGTCGTCGAACACCACCACATAGCCGTCCGCCGACGCTTCCGGCAAATGTGCGCCGCGCACCAGCAAGGTGCGCTCGCCCTGCACCGTCAGATAGCTGAGCTGGGTTTTCCAATCGCTGTCGCTGTTCTTGGACGCATACTCCAGCACGCACTCCACCAACGGCGCCACCGCCGGAATCGTGGTGGCCCAGTGCGGAAAATCGCGGTCGGACACCTCGGCGAAATCCACGCCCAGAATGCGCGAAGCGCTGGTATTGGCCGCGCGCAGCTGCCAGTCGGCGCCGAAGGCGATCACGCCGGCGCTCAGGTTGGCCAGGATGCTTTCCAGGTAAAGCTTGCTGCTTTCCAGCTCGCTGCGGCTCAGGTCGGCGGCGTGGCGCGCGTCCTCCAGCTGCTGCGTCATGCGGTTGAACAGCGTGGTCAGCATGCCCAGTTCATCGCGGCGGTATACCGGATGGCGCTTGGAAAAGTCGCCCTGCGCCACCGCCCGGGTGCCGGCGGCCAGTTCGGACAGCGGCGCCGACAGCCGCTCGGACAGGAATAAGGCGAAGGCCAGCGCCGCGGTCAGCGCCAGCAGCGCGGACAAGGCCAGCGTCAGCATATAGAAGGTGGTCAGGCCCTCGCGCCCCAGCAGCAGTTGCCGGTATTCCGCGCGCGCGGTCTCGATCTGTTCGGCGTCCTGGGCAATGCTGCCCGGCGCCGATTGCAAGGCCTGCAGCACGCGCTGCTGGCTGTCCAGATTGCGATAGATCAGCAGTGATTTCAGCACCAGGCCGCTGCCGCCGTCGTTCTCGAAACTGTCCAGAGTTTGACGCGGCCTGAGCTTGGCTATGCTGTCGCGCCCCAAGGAAGGAGGCACTCGCTCGCTGAGGCCGCCGGCAAAGGCCAGCAGCTGGCCGCTGCGGCTATAGACAGCAAGCTCGCGCAATCCCAATTGCTCGCGCAGCCGCTCCAGCCGCGCCGGCAGCAGCCCTTCCGGCAAGGACTCGATCTCGTCCTGCACCGAGCGCGCACGCCGGCTCAGATCTTCCTGCACATAGTGCAGCGAATTGCGCGCCAGCCCCAGGCTGCGGTCCAGCGCCGATTCGACGCGCACATCGAACCAGCTCTCAATGCTGCGGGTCAGGAACTGGGCGGAGACGGTGAACACCAGGATGCCGGGCACCAGGGCCACCACCGCGAACATCATCACCAGCTTCTGGGTCAGCTTGGCGCCGAACACCCGGTCGCGCACCCGCTGGCGCAAGCGCAGCAACTGGCGCGCCACCACGCCCAGCAGCGTGGCGAGCAAAAGGCCGTTCAGGCCGAACACCCACCAGTAGTAATCGTTAAGCTTGGAGGCGTTGCCAGTGGCCAGCGCCAGCAAATAGAGCAGGATGGCGCCCAGCGTCGCCAGCGCGACAACCGCGTAGCGCATCAGCTGCCATCCTTTACGTCCAGCTTGACCCAGTCGGATGACAGCGACCAGTCCGCCGAACCCAGCGCGTTCAGCTGGAAGGGCTTGGGCAGTTCGCCGATATCCAGCAGCAGCCGCACCTGACCGGCCACGCGCCCCGGCGCGCGCGGGTCCAGCGTGCCGTTATTGAGCACGCGCCAGCCCTGGATCGCGCCCACGGCGCCCAGCGCCTCGCGCAATGTGGGATAGAAATTGGACAGTCCGCCGATGGTGACCCGGTAGCGATTGGTCAAGGACTGGTAGGACAGCTTGAAGCCAAGCTGGGCGTGCGGATCGAACCATTCGCTGAAATTCAGATAGTAAGCGGTCAGCCGCGGCTTGGTCAGTTGGAACTCCAGCCGGAACGGCAACACCACGCCTTGCTCCAGCGCATCGCTGAGACTGGGCGTCAAGCGCGTCTGAAAGCGAGTGCTGACGGACAGCTGGCCGTCCGCCGTCACTTCCGCCTCGGCCCGCCGCGAGCTGATGGTCTCGGCCTGCGCCGCCATGGCGAGGCCGGCCAGCAAACACAGCAGCAGGCTAATGTTTTTCAAGCAACGCGTAATAAAAGCCGTCATGACGCTCACAAGGAAGCAACTGCTCCTGCTTCAGGCACGCGGCGTCCGCGTGGCGGTTCAGGAAGGAGTCGAGCTGTTGCTGATTCTCTTCGGGGAAAATGGAGCACGTAGCGTAAAGCATTTTGCCGCCGGAGGCGAGCAAAGGCCACAGCGCGTCGGCAATCGCCGCCTGCTGCACGCCCAGCGCGGCAAAGTCGCCCGGGCGACGCAGCCACTTGATGTCCGGATGGCGGCGCGCCACGCCGCTGGCGGAACACGGCACATCGGCGAGAATGCGGTCGAAGGGCTGGCCGTCCCACCAGCCGTCCGGCTGGCCGGCGTCGGCGACATGCAGCCGGGCGGTGGCGCCGATGCGCTCCAGATTGTCCGCCACGCGCTGCAGCCGCTGCTCGTCGATGTCCAGCGCGGTCACGCTGACATCGGCGCTCTCCAGAATGTGGCCGGTCTTGCCGCCGGGCGCGGCGCAAGCATCCAGCACGCGCTGGCCGGCGCGCAGGTCCAGCCAATGCGCGGCCTGCTGCGCGCCCCAGTCCTGCACCGACACGTCGCCGTCGGCGAAGCCGGGCAGCTCGCGCACATTCACCGGCCGCGCCAGCTTGATCGAGCCGCCGTCCAGCGCCTCGCCGTCCAGGCCGGCCGCGCGCAGCCGCTCCAGATAGGCCGCGGCGTCGCCATGGCGGCGGTTGACGCGCAAGGTCATCGGCGGATGGCTGTTGTCGGCGTCCAGGATGGCGCGCCAAGCATCGGGATAGGCACGCTGCAAGCCCTTCACCCACCACAGCGGATGATTGAAGCTGGCTTCAAGGTCTTTTTCCGCCGCTCGTTCCAGCGCCGCGCGCTGACGCAGGAAGTTGCGCAGCACTCCGTTGACCAGGCCCTTGAAATTACCCTTGGCCAGCCGCCCGGCCAGGGTCACCGCCTCGTTCACCACCGCGTACTCGGCGGCGCGGGTATGCAGCAATTGATAGAAGGCCACGATCAACACCCGCTCCAGCACCGGCTCGGGCAAGGGCTTGGCCACCAATTGGCGCAGATAAAAGCGCAGCCGCGCCAAGTGGCGCAGGCTGCCATAGCTCAGATCCTGCAGCGCGCCGCGCTCGGACGGGCTCAGATCGGGCGCCTTGCGCTGGGCTTCGGCCAAGGCCTCGGTCAGATTGGTTCCGGACTCGACGCGCAACAGGATGTTGGCGGCCAATTGCTGAATATGATGCATGGGTGCCTTCTATAACGACATAACAAACAGGCCAATGCCGGTCGGCATTGGCCTTGCGCGGTCATCGCGGCGCGGCGGCCGCGCGACGCTCTTCAATTAATATACGCCGCGCGCCATCGCTTGCAGCCGTTCGATGCGATCAGCTGTCTGCGGATGGGTGCGGAACAGATCGCCCATCCCGCCGCCGCCGGACAGCGGATTGATGATCATCATCTGCGCGGTTTCCGGATGCGCCTCGGCGGTGGGCATCACGATGCCCTGGGCGTAATACTCGATCTTCTGCAATGCGGACGCCAGCGCCAGCGGATCGCCGGAAATCTCGGCGCCGCCACGGTCGGCCTCGAATTCTCGCGCGCGCGAAATCGCCATCTGGATCAGACTGGCCGCCAGCGGCGCCAGCAGGGCGATGGCCAGGCGCGGCAGCAAACCCACCGGCTGGCCGTTCTCATCGCGACCGCCAAAGAACATGGCGAAGTTGGCCAGCGCCGAAATCGCGCCGGCCATGGTGGCGGAGATGGTGGAAATCAAGGTGTCGCGGTGCTGGACATGAGCCAGTTCGTGCGCCATCACCCCGCGCAGCTCGCGGTAATCCAGCATGCGCATGATGCCGCTGGTGGCGGCCACCGCCGCGTGCTCCGGGCTGCGACCGGTGGCGAAGGCGTTGGGCTGCTCTTCGTGGATCACGTAGACGCGCGGCATCGGCAGGCCGGCGCGCTGCGCCAGTTCCGCCACCATGCCGTAGAATTCCGGCGCGCTCTGGGCGTCCACTTCCTGCGCGTTGTACATGCGCAGCACCATTTGGTCGGAATTCCACCAGGCGAACACATTCATCGCCCCACCGAACAGCAGGGCCAGGATCATGCCGCTCTTGCCGCCTATCATGCCGCCGATCACGGCGAACAGCGCCAGGATCGCCGCCATCAGCAAAGTGGTTTTGAACCAGTTGTCCGTCATCGCTCGCTGCCTTTCACTCCTTGTCCATCAATCCGTTCACACCCCCAGGCGCACACCCGGCAAATGGCCGCGGCCGGCGACGAAATCGCGCGCGGCCAGCCGCTTGCCGCCCGCCGCCTGCAGCACGCTCAAGCGCACCAGGCCAGCGCCACAGCCCACCAGCACGCCGTCAGCGTCCGCGGCGACGATCACGCCCGGTTCGGCTTCGCCGGCTTCAGCGCTGGCCATCCACAGTTTCAGCGGCTCGCCGGCCAGCAAGGTATGCGCGCCGGGCGCCGGGTTGTAGGCGCGGATCGCCCGCGCCACGTCCTGCGCCGGCAGGCTCCAATCCACCAAGGCCTCGGCCTTGTTCAGCTTCTGCGCGTAGGTGACGCCCGCTTCCGGCTGCTTGCGCGGCTGAATGGCGTCCAGCCCGGCCAGCGTGGAGACGATGGCGCGCGCGCCCTCCTCCGCCAGCTTGTCATGCAGCGTGGCGGCGGTTTCATCGGCGGCGATGGCCACCGGATGGATGGACAGCATGTCGCCGGTGTCCAGGCCCACGTCCATCTGCATGATGGTGATACCGGTTTCGGCGTCGCCGGCCAGGATGGCGCGCTGAATCGGCGCGGCGCCGCGCCAGCGCGGCAACAGCGAGGCGTGGATGTTCAGACAGCCGCGCGCCGGGATGTCCAGCACCGCCTGCGGCAGGATCAGGCCATAAGCGGCCACCACCATCAGCTCGGCGCCGACATCGCGCAGCATCTGCTGCGCTTCCTCGTTGCGCAGCGACACCGGCTGTTCCACGCGCAGGCCGTGCTCCAGCGCGACGGCCTTGACCGGGCTGGGTTTCAATTTCATGCCGCGGCCGGCCGGACGGTCCGGCTGGGTCAGCACCAGGGCGATTTCATGGCCGGCGGCGATCAGCTCTCGCAGCGCTGCGGCGGCAAACTCCGGCGTACCGGCAAAGATCAATTTCATTCAAACCATTCCGGACGGAGCGCCGATGGCGCGTCCATCACATATTCTGTTTTTCACGCTTTTTCAGCTTGGTCTTGATGCGGGTCTGCTTCATCTGGGACAGGTATTCGACGAATACCTTGCCGTCCAGGTGATCGATCTCGTGCTGGATGCAGATCGCCAGCAGGCCGTCTGCTTCCAGTTCGAACGGCTTGCCGTTGCGGTCCAGCGCGCGCACCTTGACGCGCTCGGCGCGGGTCACCTTGTCGTAGATGCCGGGCACAGACAAGCACCCCTCCTCGTACACGGTCTCGCCGTCCTTCTGCAGGATTTCCGGGTTGATGAACACGCGACGCTCGTTCCGCTCCTCGGAAATGTCCATCACCACCAGGCGGTGGTGGAAATCGACCTGGGTCGCGGCCAGTCCGATGCCCTTGGCTTCGTACATGGTCTCGAACATATTGTCGATCTGGGTCTGCAAGGCCTCGTCGAAGACCTCCAGCGGCTTGGCCACGGTGTGCAGCCGCTCGTCCGGGTAATGCAAAATATTCAACAATGCCATCGGATTTAATGACTCCCCATCGTTTCAATCACTCATCAAGTTGTCGTATCGCGATCAGCACGCCGATAATAGACATGTTCGACACGCGATTCCTTGCAAGCGGGCCACTCCCGCAGGTGTCCGCTCACCTTATATTGGGGCATTTCCCATGCGTAAAAGCATTATATCCCTCGCCTTGGCCATCGGCCTGGCCGCGCCGGCCTTTTCCGCCGGTCTCAAGCTGAAACCGGACGCGCCCGGCACATACACCGTGGTGCGCGGCGACACGCTGTGGAGCATTTCCGGACGCTATCTGAGCAGCCCGTGGAAATGGCCGCAACTGTGGCGGATGAACCAGAGCGACATCAAGAACCCGCACTGGATTTATCCTGGCGATGTGCTGGCGCTGGACTATGTGGACGGCCAGCCGCGCTTGTCGCTGGCCAGGGGCGCGCAACGCGAGGTCAAGCTGTCGCCGCAGGCGCGCATCGAAGCCCAGGACCTGGCGGTGGCCAGCATCCCGGCTTCCGCGATCGAGCCCTTTCTCAAGCGCCCGCTGGTGGTGGACATGGCGCAATTCATGCAAGCGCCCAAGCTGATCGCCGGCCCGGAAGAACGCATCAGCGTCACCACCGGCGACCGGGTCTACGCCACCGGCATCACCGAGGCCGGCACCTGGCAGGCCTACCGCCTGGGCAAACCGCTGCTGGACCCGGACAGCAAACAGGTGCTGGGCATAGAAGCCACGTATAGCGGCGACCTGGTTGCCGACAAGGCGCAAGGCGAAGTCCAGACGCTCAAGGTCAGGAATACCAGCGAGGAAATCATGGTCGGCGATCGCCTGATGCGCGCGCCGCGCCAGAATTTCAACAATTACGCGCCACACCCGGCCAGCGCGCAGATGAGCGGCAAAGTGGTCTCAATCTACAACGGCGTGGACGGCGCGGCGCAATACTCCACTATTGTACTCAATCTGGGCAGCGCGCAGGGAGTTGAAAACGGCCATGTGTTCGGTCTGTTCAAAAAGGGCCGCCCACTGGAAATCAAGGACGAGCAAGGCAAGCGCACGGTGGCATTGCCGGCGGAGCGCGCCGGCAATGCCTTC
The DNA here is from genome assembly GCF_021129195.1 of Chromobacterium aquaticum. Classification (GTDB taxonomy): domain Bacteria; phylum Pseudomonadota; class Gammaproteobacteria; order Burkholderiales; family Chromobacteriaceae; genus Chromobacterium; species Chromobacterium aquaticum. The sequence goes on from NZ_JAJOHW010000108.1 coordinate 60,118, forward strand.
GTCTACCGCGTGTTCGACAAAGTCTCCTACGCGCTGGTTCTCGATAGCACCGGCCCGATCTATGTCGGCGACGGCGTGGCCAGTCCCGAGCAAGAATGACGCAGCCTCCGCACGACTGGCTGTTGCTGGCGCTGACCCCCGGCATCGGTCCGGCCGGCTTTCTGCGGCTGATCGACGCCTTCGGCAGCGCCGCCGCCGCGCTGGACGCCAACAGCCGCCAGACCGAGCCCCTGATCGGCAAAGAAGCCGCCGCCGCGCTGCGCGGCCGCGAGGCCGAAGCCGCCGCCGACTCCGCGCAGCAATGGGCGCAAACCCCTGGCTGCCAACTGGTGTCCTTGCTGGATGACGACTATCCGCCGCAGTTGGCCGAATCCGGCTCGCCGCCGCCGCTGCTGTTCGCCCGCGGTCGACGCGAACTGCTGGCCCAACCCATGCTGGCCATCGTCGGCAGCCGCGCAGCCACACCGCAGGGCCGGCAGAACGCGGAAAGCTTCGCTAGCGAATTGGCCGAGCACGGCTTTTGCATCGTCAGCGGCATGGCCAGTGGCATCGACGCCGCCGCCCACCACGGCGCGCTGACCCAGCCGGCCTCCACCATCGCCGTGGTCGGCACCGGCATAGACCGCGTCTACCCGGCCGGCAACCGCCAGCTGGCGCACCGCATCGCCGAGGAAGGGTTGATCCTGTCCGAGTTCGCGCTGGGCATGGGGCCGCTGGCCGGCCATTTCCCGCGCCGCAACCGCATCATCGCCGGGCTCAGCCGCGGCTGCCTGGTGGCCGAGGCCAACACCGGCTCCGGCTCGCTGATCACCGCGCGGCTGGCGATGGAGAACAACCGCGAAGTGATGGCCATCCCCGGCTCCATTCACAATCCGCAATCGCGCGGCTGCCACCGCCTGATCAAGGACGGCGCCAAGCTGGTGGAAACCGTGGACGACGTGCTGGACGAAGTGGGCCGCCTGCAACGCCAGCCTCCCCGCGCCCAGCCGGCGGCTGTCGCCGCGGAATCGCCGCTGCTTGAAGCCATGGGATTCGACCCCATCAGTATCGATGCACTTTCAACCACGCTCGGGTTGACTGTGGGGGAGCTTTACGCGATGCTGCTCGAACTTGAGCTGGCCGGCCTGGTGGCCAGCCATCCCGGCGGGCTTTTTCAACGCCTGAAATCGGGCTGAACCGCGCTAACCCGCATTTTGATAAAGACAGATTGATGTTTGACGTACTCGCCTTCCTGTTTGAACAATTCCGCGATCCGGAAGCCTTTGGCGACCGCGGCGTGCTGATGCGCCAGCTGGAAGCCGCCGGTTTCGAAGACGAGGAGATCAACGACGCGCTGGACTGGCTGGACGGCGTCAGCGGCCTGGACGACAGCGGCTATCTCGGCGCCAACGAGGCCAGCGGCATCCGCGTCTACGCCGAAGACGAGGTGGAACACCTGCCCGCAGACGTGCGCGGCCTGCTGCAGTTTCTGGAAGACCACGGCGCCTTGACGCCGGCGCAGCGCGAAATGGTGATAGACCGGCTGATGGACCTGCCCGCCGACGATATCAACGTAGGCAGCGCCAAGCTGGTGGCCTTGATGGTGTTGTGGGCGCAACAGGCGGAGCTGCCCATTCTGCTGGGAGAGGCGCTGCTGGATGCCGTGCATGGCGAACCCACCATGCAATGACTTGTCAGGCGTCTGGGCCGGGCTTAACATGCCGCCCTTGCTTGTCTCGGCTGGCACCCGAACCAAAGAGCGCTCTTGCGCTCTTGTTTTATTTGACGAATATATTTTCTGTCGACGCGATTTTTCCGAACGGACATTCCCGCACGGTCGACGGGAACGCAGCACCACGCAGAGGCTCAAAGCCATGCCGCGACGGCAGGCTTGCGAAGCCCGACGGATCAGCCGGCGCGCCGGCGCTTGCAAACAATTGAAAAGATAATATGCCCACCAGTCTCTTGATCGTCGAATCGCCGTCCAAGGCGAAAACGCTGAAGAAATACCTAGGCCCGGACTTTGAAGTCCTGGCCTCCTACGGCCATGTGCGCGATCTGGTGCCCAAGAACGGCGCGGTGGACCCGGAAAAAGGGTTCGCGATGAAATACCAGTTGATCGCGCGCAACAGCAAGCATGTCGACGCCATCGTCAAGGCGGTGGGCGACGCCGAACACATCTATCTGGCAACTGACCCGGACCGCGAAGGCGAAGCCATTTCCTGGCATCTGGTGCAGATCCTGAACAGCAAGAAACTGCTGAAGAACAAGACCGCCCAACGCGTGGTGTTCCACGAGATCACCAAGAACGCGGTGCTGGAAGCGATCCAGAACCCGCGCGAAATCGCGCAGAACCTGGTGGACGCGCAGCAGACCCGCCGCGCGCTGGACTACCTGGTGGGCTTCAACCTGTCGCCGCTGCTGTGGAAGAAGATCCGCCGCGGCCTGTCCGCCGGCCGCGTGCAGAGCCCGGCGCTGCGGCTGATCTGCGAGCGCGAGAACGAAATCCGCGCCTTCGTCGAGCAGGAGTACTGGTCGGTGCATCTGGACAGCCACAAGGGCCGCACCAAGTTCGGCGCCAAGCTGACCACAATGGCCGGCAAGAAGCTGGAACAATTCGACATACCCAATGAGGCCGAGCAGGCCGGCATACTGGCGCGCTTGGAAGGCCACCCGGCGGTGGTCAGCAGCATCGAGAAGAAAAAGAAATCGCGCAGCCCCGCCGCGCCGTTCACCACCTCCACACTGCAGCAGGAGGCCGTGCGCAAGCTGGGCATGACCACTGACCGCACCATGCGTACCGCGCAGCAGCTGTACGAGGGCATAGACATCGGCCAGGGCACCGTCGGTCTGATCACCTATATGCGTACCGACTCGGTGGCGCTGGCCGGCGAAGCGGTGGAGGAAATCCGCGGCTATATCGGCCTCAAGTTCGACGGCGACTACCTGCCGAAGAACCCGGTGGCCTACAAGAACAAGTCCAAGAACGCCCAGGAAGCGCACGAGGCGATCCGCCCCACTTCCATCCTGCGCACGCCGGAAATGGTCAAGCCCTTCCTGACCACCGATCAGTTCAAGCTCTACGACATGGTCTGGAAACGGACCCTGGCTTGCCAGATGGCGCCGGCCAAGTTCGACACCACCAGCATAGACATCGCCGTCGGCGAAGGCATGTTCCGCGCCACCGGCCAAGTGCAGACCTTTGCCGGCTTCCTCGCCGTGTATGAAGAAGACGTGGACGACGCCGAGGATGAGGACAACGCCAAGCTGCCGCTGCTGGAAGAGGGCGAGACCCTGCCGGTGGACAAGCTCTACGGTACCCAGCACTTCACCCAGCCGCCACCGCGTTATTCGGAAGCATCGCTGGTGAAGGCGCTGGAAGAATTCGGCATTGGCCGCCCGTCTACCTACGCCAGCATCATCTCGACGCTGAAGGACCGCGAATACGTGGTGCTGGACAAAAAGCGCTTCCTGCCCACCGACACCGGCGACATCGTCAACAAATTCCTGACCGAGCATTTCGCGCAATACGTGGACTACAACTTCACCGCCAAGCTGGAAAACCAGCTGGATGAAGTGGCCAACGGCCAGCGCGAGTGGGTGCCGGTGATGGACAGCTTCTGGAAGAACTTCTCCAAGCAGATCACGGAGAAGGAAAGCATTTCCCGCGCCGAGGTCACCACCGAGAGCCTGGACGAAGCCTGTCCCAAATGCAGCAAGCCGCTGTCCATCAAGTTCGGCAAGCGCGGCCGCTTCATCGCCTGCACCGGCTATCCGGACTGCGATTACACCCGCAATATCGGCGAAACCGCCGAACAGGCGGCGGAAGAGGCAGAAGCGCCGACGGTGATCGAAGGCCGCAGCTGCCCGGAATGCGGCGGTGAATTGCACATCAAGAAGGGCCGTTACGGCAAGTTCATCGGCTGCGCCAACTATCCGAAGTGCAAACACATCGAACCGCTGGAAAAGCCGCGCGAAACCGGCGTGGAATGCCCGGAATGCAAGGCCGGCCAGCTGATCGAGCGCAAGAGCCGCTACGGCAAGCTGTTCTACAGTTGCAATACCTATCCCAAGTGCAAGTACGCCACTTGGAACCCGCCGGTGGCCGAGCCGTGCCCGAAGTGCAACTGGCCGATCCTGACCATCAAGACCACCAAGCGCCGCGGCACCGAGAAAGTCTGCCCGCAGAAGGAATGCGGTTATAGCGAGGTGATCGCGCCGCCGGAAGGCAAGGAAGCCGAGCCAAGCTAAGTCGCCCGCGCTTAAAGCAACAGCCCTGCATGGGAAAACCGTGCAGGGCTGTTTGTTTATTACTGCGCAGGCAAGAGGCCGGTTCAGGCCGGCGGCGGCTTGAGCCGACGCACCGCCTCGGCTTCACGGATTTCCCTGCCCAGGAAGTAATTGAGCGCGGTGCGCAGCACCGCGATGGCGCCCAACTTGCCGATCTGATCCCAACTGGGCGCCACCGCGGTGGACAGGATGTCGGCCGCCAGCTGCAACTCCAAGGCCAGCGCCAGAAAGCGGGCGAAGCTGAGCCGCACCTGATTGTAATCGGCGTGATCCGGGCTCAGGCAGCGGCGGATATAGCGCAGGCCCAGGGTCAGGATGCCGATGCCTATCACCAGCGCGCCCAGCGCTTCCACGCCCAGCTTGAGCCAGAGCACCATATTCAGCACCCACTCCTCGACTCCGGATTCCACTGGCGACATCATCTGACGGCTCCTCTTGATTCAGGCAGCGCTCACCTTACCCGCTTCAGCCGAACAGCACCAGGCTCCACACCGCGGCCAGATTGATCAGGCCCAGCAATTGAGCGGCGCTGCCCATGTCCTTGGCGCGCTTGGCCAGCGGATGCCGCTCCAGCGAAGTATGATCCACCGCCGCCTCGATCGCGGAGTTCAGCAGCTCGATGATCAGCGTCGCCAGCGAACTGGCCACCAGCAAGGCGCGCTCCAACGGCTGGGCGTGAATGACGAAGGCCAGCGGGATCAACACCACCGCCAGCAGCACCAGTTGACGGAAGGCGTCCTCATGCCGGAACGCCGCCTTGAGGCCGTCCAGCGAGTAGCCGAAGGCGTTGATCAGGCGGGTGATCCCGGTTTTGCCTTTGAATGGGCTTTCTTTCATTGCTAGGTCCATGCGCTTGGGGCACAAAGCGGCGTCGGATGACGACCGGCGCCCCAGCATGCCAGCCCAAGATGACGCCAATAAAAAATCAAAACGGCCGGCATTGCCGCCGGCCGTGTCAAAGGTCGCTGCAATCGGTGTTAATGCGCCAGGCAGCGCCGCTCCAGCGCGTCGATGTACAGGCCGGCGACATTGATCTCGGTCTGATCCATGATCTCGCGGAAGCAGGTGGGACTGGTGACGTTGACCTCGGTCAGATAGTTGCCGATCACATCCAGGCCCGCCAGCAGAATGCCGCGTTTCTTCAGCTCCGGCCCCACTGCCTCGGCGATCTCGCGATCGCGCGCGCTCAGCGGCCGCGCCTCGCCGCGGCCGCCTGCCGCCAGGTTGCCGCGGGTTTCCCCGGCGGCGGGAATCCGCGCCAGGCACCAGTCCACCGGCTCGCCGTCGATTACCAGGATGCGTTTGTCGCCGTCGCGGATCTCCGGAATATAACGCTGCGCCATCACCGTGCGCTTGCCGCGCAGGGTAATGGTTTCAATGATCACCGACAGATTGGCGTCGTCCGGACGCACCCGGAAGATGCTATCGCCACCCATGCTGTCCAGCGGCTTCAGGATCACGTCCTGATGCTGATTGACGAAGGCGCGCAGCCGGTGCGATTCGCCGGTGATCAGCGTCGGCGCGGTCAGTTCCGGGAATTGCAGAATGGCCAGCTTCTCGTTGAAATCACGCAAGGCCTGGCCGCTGGTGAACACCTTGGCGCCCTGGGCCTCCGCCAGCGTGAACAACTGCGAGGCGTACAAGTACTCCATGTCGAACGGCGGGTCCTTGCGCATCACCACGGCGCTAAAGGCCTGCAAGGGCTGGCGGTGCAGCTCGCCCAGCTTGAACCAGACGGGATGTTCGCCCGCGTTCTGACCAGTCAGGCTCAGATCGCGCGCATCCACCAGCACGCGTCCGCCTTCCACCGATAACTGGTGCGCCTCGGCGAAGCTCAGGGCGTGGCCGCGCGCGGCGGCCTCCTGCATCATCGCGAAGGTAGTGTCCTTGTAAAGCTTGAAGTGATCCAGCGGATCGGCAATGAACAAGATACGCATGCTTGTCAGTCCTCGCTTGGCTTGGCGGTATCGCGCAATATGCGCGCCATATCGCCTCGCGCTTTTTCCATCATCTCATCGGCTTGGGCGGCGACGGCAAGAAAGGCCTCCTCGCCGGCTCCATTATAGGAGCAGCCCAGATAGCGCAGTGGCTCGTCCTGTGGCGCGCCCAGCAGCGCCGCCATCGGATTGGCCGGCATCTGATAGGCCGACAACATCGGCCCGTCATTGCCGACAAAGCGGTAATACTGCTCCGTCGCCCGGATAGGCGCGCGTTTGAGCCGCAGCCGGGACGCGGCTTCGGCCATTGTCCAAACGGACGGCAGCGGCACCGACACGAACTCCTTGTGCAGCGCCAGCCGCGTCGTCTCCACGCCGAACACCCGGATCGGCCGCTGCAGATCGTAGACATACACGCCCAGGCTGCTGGCCTGCTCACTCTTGCGTATCCAGGCCGGCCCCTTGTCGAACACCACGTCCAGCAAGGCCGGCTGCAGCGCCTGGTAGCGCTCGAACGATGCGCACTGCACCAATTCCTCCAGCGCCTGCGGCGTCAAGGCCTCGTCGTCGGCCGCCGAGGCCGTCGTCGCCAACAACGCCAGGCTCAGCCAGGCTTTCATTCCTCCGCGTCCGGATCGGTGGCTTCCAGTTCCAGCGCCGCCGCCAGCAAGGCCAGCCGCGAGATCACGCCATAGGCGTAGAAACGGTTGGGCGCACAGTCCGGCGTGCCTTGGCGATCCGGCAGGCAAGCGGTCTCGAACGATAGCGGCACGAAGTGCATGCCGGGCGCGTTCAGGTTCTCGTCTATGCCGCGGCCGGTATGCACGCGGTAGAAGCCGCCGGTCACGTAGCGGTCCATCATGTAAACCACCGGCTCCGCCACCGCGTCTTCCACCGTTTCGAAGGTGTACACGCCCTCCTGGACGATGACCTCGGACACCTCCAGGCCTTCCTTGACCACCGACATCTTGTTGCGCGCCTTGCGGTTCAGGCCCAGCACCTCGTCCGGGCTCTTCACGCTCATCACGCCCATGCCGTAAGTGCCGGCATCGGCCTTGACGATGACGAAGGGCTCGTTGTCTATGCCGTACTCGCGGTATTTGATCCGGATTTTCTCCAGCATCCGCGACACTTCGTCCGCCAGCTGCTCCTCGCCGGTGCGGGCGTGGAAGTCCAGGCCGCTACAGCTGGCGAAATAGGGATTGATGGTCCAGGGATCGATGGAGATCAAGCGCGCGAAGTCCTCGCACACCTTGTCGTAGGCGGCGAAGTGGTTGCTCTTGCGGCGCACTGCCCAGCCCGCGTGCAGCGGCGGCAACAGGTTTTGCTCCAGGCCCTTGAGCAGGTCGGGAATGCCGCCGGACAAATCGTTGTTCAGCAGGATCACGCAGGGATTGAAGCCATCCGCCAGCACCAGGCGGTTGCCGCGGCGCTCTATGGGCTCCAGGCGCACGGTGTCGCCATTGGCGGATAGCAGCTCGGTCGGCTCGGTGATTTCCGGATTCAGCGAACCCAAGCGCACCTTGAGGCCGGCCTGTTCGAAAATATGCACCAGCGCGGCGATATTCTGCAGGTAGAAGGTGTTGCGGGTGTGGTTTTCCGGAATCAGCAGAATGCTGCGCGCTTCCGGACACACTTTCTCCACCGCGCTTTGCGCGGCGTGCACCGCCAGCGGCAGGAAATCGCGGTTCAGGTTGTTGTGGCCGCCGGGGAACAGGTTCATGTCCACCGGCGCCAGCTTGAAGCCGCTGTTGCGCAGGTCCACCGAGCCATAGAACGGCGCCGCGTGGTTGTGCCACTGACTGCGGAACCAGTGTTCGATCTGAGGCTGGGCAGTCAGGATGCGGCTTTCCAGTTCGTAAAGCGGGCCGGTCAAAGCGGTTGCCAGATGCGGAACGGGCGGCATGAGATCCCCTTGGGTTTTCGAATTGAATTCGCTAATGGTGGGGGTGGCGAGGGGCGAATTCAAGACTTATTGTGTTTTGACCATTCAAAAAGCAAAGGACGCTCGCGCGTCCTTCCAGTGTCACCTTGCCGCGATCCGGCCATTGCGGCCGCATCATCACAACGGCCAGGGTTCTCCGTAAGCCTGCTGATACAAATCCTTCAGCGAGTCCCAGTCGAAGAAATGGTTCTGGCAGCCCGGCGTGGTCACCTTGATCGCGCCGATCACATTGGCCAGGCGGCCGGTGATCTTCCAGTCCAGGCCGCGGCTGATGCCATAGAGCAGGCCGGCGCGGAAAGCGTCGCCGCAGCCCATCGGATCCACCGGCTTGATCGGCATCTGCACGCGCGGGATCAGGTGCACGGTGTCGCCGACGTAGATCTCGGCGCCCTTGGAGCCGCGCGTGACGATCAACGCCTCCACCTTCTTGCTCAGCTCCTCCACCGACAGGCCGGCGCGTTCGCGCATCAGCTCGCTCTCGTAGTCGTTGATCGCCACATAGCTGGCCAGCTCGACGATCTCGTGGATCTCGTCGCGCGACAGCAAGGGCAGTTCCTGACCCGGATCGAAGATGAAGGGAATACCGGCCGCGGCCAGCTCCTTGGAGTGCTGCAGGAAGGCGGTGTAGCCACCAGGCGACAGAATGGCCAGCTCGATGGGGTCCGGAATATCCGCAACGTGATTCTCGGTGGCGAAATCCATGGCCCCGGGATGGAAGGCCATCAATTGATTGCCATCCTTGTCGGCAATGCCGAAGCACTGCGAGGTATACTGCTTGCGGATCAGACGGATGAAGCGGTCATCCACGCCGGCGCGTTTCAGATGTTGGCGATACGGTTCGAAGTCCTCGCCCACCACGCCCATGACGATGGGGGTTTCGCCGAGCAAACACAGGCTGTAGGCGATATTGCCGGCCATGCCGCCAAACTCCCTGCGCATGGTGGGCGCCAGGAAGGTGGTGGAAATCTTGTGCAGCTGATCCGGCAGGATCTGGCTGTCGAACCGGCCGTGAAACGAGAACAGGGTATCGTATGCGAGCGCCCCGCAGACGAGGATAGACATGCCCACTCCGCAAAAAGGTCAATCGACCATTTTAACATGAAACCATTTTGACGCGCTGCCCGCGCTTGGCGCCGCACGTAAATATTCAATCAACATCAAGCACCTACCAGGAATCCACTCATGCTCAAACGCCTGCTCGCCCCCGCGCTGATCGCGCTGCTGCCCTTGACCGCCATGGCCGCGGCCACGCTGGAACAAACCAGCTTCGCCACCCTGCAAGGCGGCAACACCACCCTCGCCGCTTACAAGGGCAAAGTCACCGTGCTGAATTTCTGGGCCACCTGGTGCGGGCCGTGCCGCGAGGAAATGCCGATGCTGAACAGCATGCGCGCCAAGCTGGCGCCCAAGGGCGTGGAAGTGGTGGGCGTGGCGCTGGACAATAAGGAAGAAGTCGGCGCCTTCGTGCGCCAGCTGAAAATCAGCTACCCCATCCTGCTGGGCGACAGCGACACGCTGGGCCTGATGCGCAGCCTGGGCAACGCCACTGGCGGCCTGCCCTACACCCTGGTGCTGGACCGCAAGGGCAAGGTGGCCGCCAAGCTGATCGGCCGCCTGGACGAGAAAAAGCTGGAAGCGGCGATCAAGCCCTATCTGTGACGACAACGCCCGGCCGTGGCCGGGCGTGATTGAGCGCAGCCCGCGCTAGCGGCGCTGCGTCCGGCGCAGGCCCAGCTGTTCGATTAACCCGCCGGCCTCCGCCGGCGCCTCATTCTCGATCAGCCAGTACTGACGGCAATCCGGCGTGCGCCCCAGCAAGCCCTGCTCCACCAGTTCGCGCCGCAGCAGCACGTGATCGCCGAACACCTCCTCCGCGCGCAACAGCGCGTTGACTTCCGGCTCGGACCATTGCCGGCCACGCGGCAAGGCCGCCCACAAGGCCCACAGACACAGCCGCTGCTCGCTGAACTTCTTCGGCCAGCGCGTCAAGCGTCCCTCGGCGTCGTAATGGCGCAACAAGCGCGTGGTTTCGGCCGATGCCTCGGGTAGCGTCGGGCGCTCGCACTCGGCGCGCCAATGCTGGAAGTTCTGGAAACCGGCGGCGCGCGCCAGCATATTGAGTATGCTCAAATGGCTGGGCGGGGCGCTTTCCTGCTGCCACTGCTGTTTGAGCGCGCGCGCCAAGGCGGAGATATCACTGCAATAAAAGGGATAAAGCGTACGAGACATGGTTCGAATCCTGTCATCGTGCCAAGGTCGGAGGGACTGCCGCGGTCGCCGTTACGGCCTGGCACGGGTTCGAGCCAAGCGGGATGCATCTAGCCAAGACAGGTTTAGCGTGGTGTGGACACCGGCGACGCCTGGGTGAACTGTTGACCCGAGACGATGCTAACACCGCGCCGTTGGCTTGCAAAGCGCATGAGCATGAAAAAAGCCGACGCTCTCGCGTCGGCTTTTGGCCCTGCGGCTACCGGATCACTCCAGACGACCGTGGCACTGCTTGTACTTCTTGCCGCTGCCGCAAGGGCAGGCGTCGTTGCGACCGATACGCAGGCCTTGCGCCGCCAGCGCGTCCGGGGACAGCGGATTGTCCTCGTCCTCGCCCAGCGCCGAACCCGGCGCCGCGTGCTGCATTTCGTACTCGCCCACCTGGTGCGGCTCCACCGCGTCCACGTCTTCCTGGCTGCGGATCTGCACCGTCATCAGCACATTGACCACGCTGCGCTTGATGCGCTCCAGCATGTCGGCGAACAGTTCGAAGGCTTCGCGCTTGTATTCCTGCTTCGGATTCTTCTGCGCGTAACCGCGCAGATGAATGCCCTGGCGCAGATGGTCCATCGCCGCCAGGTGTTCGCGCCAGTGGTTGTCCAGCATCTGCAGCACCAGGCTGCGCTCGAATTGGCGCATCACGCCGTCGCCGGCCAGGTCCACCTTGGCCTGATAGGTCTCGGCGGCTTGCTCGATGATGCGTTCGCGGATGGACTCGATGTCCAGCGCCGGTTCCGCCTTCAGCCATTCGCTGACCTTGATCGGCAGCAGGAATTCGGCTTCCAGCGTTTTCTCCAGGCCCGGCAGATCCCACTGCTCTTCCATGGATTCCGGCGGCAGATGCTGGTCCACCAGGTCGGACAACACGCCTTCGCGCATATTGACCACCACGTCGGACACATCGCTTTCCACCAGGATTTCATTGCGTTGCTGGTAGATCACCTTGCGCTGGTCGTTGGCGACATCGTCGTATTCCAGCAACTGCTTGCGGATGTCGAAGTTGCGGCCTTCCACCTTGCGCTGGGCGTTCTCGATGGAACGCGACACCCACGGGTGCTCGATCGCTTCGCCTTCCGGCATCTTCAGGCGGTCCATGATCGCGGCGACGCGGTCGGACGCGAAGATGCGCAGCAGCGGGTCTTCCAGGCACAGGTAGAAACGGGAGGAACCCGGGTCGCCCTGACGGCCGGAACGGCCGCGCAGCTGGTTGTCGATGCGGCGCGATTCATGGCGCTCGGTGCCCACGATGTGCAGGCCGCCGGCGGCCAGCACCTGATCATGCACCACTTGCCAATCGGCACGGATCTTGTCGATGCGCGCGCGCTTTTCCTCGGCGGACAGGCTGTCGTCGGACTCGACGCCCTTGATTTCCGGTTCCGGGTTGCCGCCCAGCACGATGTCGGTGCCGCGGCCGGCCATATTGGTGGCCACGGTGATCACGCCGGGACTGCCGGCCTGCACCACGATGTCGGCTTCGCGCGCGTGTTCCTTGGCGTTCAGCACATTGTGCGGCAGCTTGGCCTTTTGCAGCAGATTGGCGATCAGCTCGGAGTTCTCGATGCTGGTGGTGCCCACCAGCACCGGCTGGCCGCGCTCATGGCAATCCTTGATATCGGCCAGAATGGCGTCGTACTTCTCCTTGGCGGAGCGGTAGACCTTGTCCTGCGCGTCCTTGCGGACCATGGGCCGGTTGGTCGGGATCACCACGGTTTCCAGGCCGTAGATGCTCTGGAATTCGTAAGCCTCGGTGTCGGCGGTGCCGGTCATGCCGGCCAGCTTGCCGTACAGGCGGAAGTAGTTCTGGAAGGTGATGGACGCCAGCGTCTGGTTCTCGCGGTTGATCTCCACGCCTTCCTTGGCTTCCACCGCCTGGTGCAGGCCTTCCGACCAGCGGCGGCCGGACATCAGGCGGCCGGTGAATTCATCCACGATCACCACTTCGCCGTCCTGCACCACGTAATGCTGGTCCTTGTGGAACAGCGAGTGGGCGCGCAGCGCGGCCATCAGGTGGTGCATCAGGGTGATGTTGGTGGCGGAATACAGGCTGTCGCCGTCCTTCAGCAGGCCCAGGCGGGTGAGGATTTCCTCGCTGTGCTCGTGGCCGGCTTCGGACATCATCACCGAGTTGGCTTTCTCGTCCACCCAGTAATCGCCCTCGCCCTCTTCGGTTTCCTGGCGCTTCAGCATCGGCGGCACCGCGTTCATGCGCTGGTACATGTCGATATTGTCGTCAGCCGGGCCGGAGATGATCAGCGGGGTGCGCGCTTCGTCGATCAAGATGGAGTCCACCTCGTCGATCACCGCGTAGGCGAGCTTGCGCTGCACCTTCTCTTCCACGCTGAACACCATATTGTCGCGCAGATAGTCGAAGCCGAATTCGTTGTTGGTGCCGTAGGTGATGTCGCAGGCGTAGGCTTCCTGCTTCTCGTCATGCGGCATCTGGGACAGGTTGACGCCGACGGACAGGCCCAGGAAGTTGTACAGCTTGGCCATGATGCCGGCGTCGCGGCTGGCCAGGTAGTCGTTGACGGTGACGACATGCACGCCGTCGCCGGTCAGCGCGTTCAGGTAGGACGGCAGCGTGGCCACCAGGGTCTTGCCCTCGCCGGTGCGCATCTCGGCGATCTTGCCGTAGTGCAGCACCATGCCGCCGATCAGTTGCACGTCGAAATGGCGCATGCCCAGCACGCGGCGCGAGGCCTCGCGGCATACCGCGAAGGCTTCCGGCAGCAGATCGTCCACCGTCTCGCCCTTGGCCAGACGCTGTTTGAACTCGTCGGTTTTAGCTGCCAAGGCCTCGTCGGACAACGCTTTCAAGCCCTCTTCCAGAGCATTGATACGCACCACCGTCTGGCGGAATTGCTTCAGGAGCCGGTCATTGCGGCTGCCGAATACTTTTTTGAGCAAAGAAGAAATCATGTAATCGAATCCAGAGACCAGCGGGCTGTTTAGATAGGTGTCCGCAAAAATGCCTGAAAGTGTAGCACATTAGCAGTCTTGTTTTATTGGGGCGCGGTTGCGCTGTATCAAGAGGCCGAGCGGAACAAACCCGGCCTTTTTCCGCCGGCGCCGAAGCCGCTCCCCCGCCTGAGCCCCCACCCCGCTCGCCGCGGCCTTGGCCGGCCGCGAATCAAACAAGTGTTGGTTTTAGACTACGATTCGCCGGCAAATTCGAGCAAACACTCAATTAAATTGACACCCGCTGTCATGCCAATTTAATAATCCCCTCAAACAATAGCGCCTTTCCAAACAAGGGCCGTCCACGGCCCGGCTCAACCGCGCAACACGCAGCGCCACCTACAGAGGGGAACAGATGGATCGCAGACAGTTTTTGAAATGGAGCAGCTTTTTGACCGTTTCCACCGCGGCCGGCGCCCTGTCCGCCTGCGGCGGCAGCGGCGGCGCAGCCAGCCAGCCGGGGGGCAAGGACGCGGCCGAGGGCATAGCCGGCAGCGGTTTCGGCCAGGGCGTGGCCTCCGGCGACCCCAAGCCGGACAGCATCATCCTGTGGACCCGCGCCGACGGTGGCAGCGGCGGCCAGAACATCAAGGTCACGCTGCAATTGTCCGACCGCGCCGACTTCTCCACCCTGCTGGTCAATGTCGCGCTCAGCGCCCAGCCCGCCTGGGACTACACCCTCCGCCACAAAGTCACCGGCCTCAACAGCGCCACCACTTACTACTATCGCTTCCTCACCGGCGCGGCGGTCAGCATGACCGGCCGTACCAAGACCGCGCCGGCGGCCGGCACCCCGCTGTCCCAGCTCAAGTTCGCCTTCATTTCCTGTCAGGATTGGAGCGTCAACCACTGGGGCGCCTTCGACGAACTGGCCACGCAGGACCTGGACTTCATCGTCCACCTGGGCGACTACATCTACGAGACCGTCGGCGCCGGCTTCCAGAGCGGCGGCAATGAAAGCCGCCACCCGGCGCTGAGCCTGCCCAATGGCACCAAGCGCGCCGACGGCGCGATCTACGCCACCACGCTGGCGGACTACCGCTCGCTGTACAAGGCCTATCGCGGCGACGCCCGGCTGCAGAAGCTGCATGCCAGCTTCCCGATGATAGCGATCTGGGACGACCACGAGTTTTCCGACGACTGCTGGCAGGACCGCCAGGAATACAGCGCCACCGACGACAGCACGCCGCAAACCGCGCGCCGCCGCAGCGCCAGCCAGGCCTGGTTCGAAAACATGCCGGCCGATGTCCAGCTGGACCTGAACAATCCCTCGTTCCAGAACATCCAGATCTACCGCAGCTTCGTGTTCGGCGACCTGGCCACGCTGGTGATGACCGACGAGCGCCTGTACCGCAGCGATCACATCATTCCGGAAACCCAGACCGGCAGCGAAATCGGCAGCCGCTACTTTGTGCCGCAGGACATCCTGTCCCAGGTCGAAGCCGCCAAGATGACGTCCACCGGCGGCAATCTGCTGAGCGTGTCGGTGCTGGGCGAAACCCAGCGCGCCTGGTGGCAGGGTCAGATGAAGTCCGCCACCACCACCTGGAAGCTGTGGGGCAATGAGGTGTCGCTGCTGCGCATGGGCTTTGACGGCACCGTCGCGGTCGCCGCGCTGCTGACCCAGGGCCTGGTGCCGCAATTGGCCGGTTTCGGCCTGACGCTGAGCCAGCCGCAAATCGCCCAATTACAAGGCGCTCTCTATCTGGACCTGGCCGCCGCCAACACCAGCGGCGCCACTCCGGTGGTCAGCTATACCAACACCCAGCCGCTGTTGAGCAGCCTCAGCGGCGGCGCGATCTCCGCCGGCACCTTTAACGCCAGCATCAAGCCCGGCCTGGACGCCGGCCTGCCGCCGTCGCTGTTCTTCGACAAATTCATCCTCAACGCCGACCAATGGGACGGCTACAACGCCGAGCGCAAGGCGCTGATGGCCTATCTGAAAGCCCAGTCCATAGGCAATGTGGTGGCGCTCACCGGCGACATCCACGCCTTCTTCGCCGGCCCGGTGATGGACGACTACGACGCCGCCAGCCCCAGCCCGGTGATGGTGGACCTGGTCACCGCCGGCGTGTCCAGCAACTCGCTGTTCAGCTATTTCAAGAACGTAGTGGACACCGTGCCGGCCTTCTCCAAGGCCAAGCCGCTGATCTACACCACGGCCAGCGGCCAGGTGGTCAACACCTTCACCAACACCTTGCAAAGCTTCAACAGCTGGCTCAAATACGTGGACAGCGACGCCCAGGGCTATGCGCTGGTGACCTTGACCCCGGCCAAGCTCAGCTGCGTGTTCCACAAGGTGGGCGCCGTCAGCAACGGCGTCGCGCCCAGCCCGGCCACGCTCAGCGTCAAGACCGTGGAAGTGGCGGCTGGCGCCGCTGCGGTCAACGTGCTGTAAATCCCTTGCCGGCAGCGCCGCCGTCCCGTGTTCCACGGCGCGGCGGCGCCACGCCCAAGCCCTTGATTTGCGTCAGTACAATTCGTCACAAAACACCAACAAATCTGCCGTGCCGGTAACATTCCCGCACTCACAACTCTGCTAGTATCCAGCGCCGACGCCATGCGTACCCATTCCCGATGCATGGCCTTGCCCGTAGTCCACGCCCGATGCCCTTGGCCTATGCTTCAGATGACGGGCATGCCGCTTCCGGCCGCGTGTCCCGCTGCCGCGGCTCCGCCCGAATAAAACAGACTAAAGAACCGCTGACCGCCGCAGGCGGCGCTGTCGGCGGCGCTAAACCGGAGAGGCCAGATGACTACCGTTGTCCGCCATTTCATGCCCGCCACCGCCAAGCGGCTGATTCCCAACCGCTGGGATTTGATCGCGTTTCCGCTATTGCTGGGTTTCCTGTTGATGGCCACTACCGGCATCCGCGAAACCTGGGCGCCGCTGACCGCGCTGCAAACCGTACCGATCACGCTGGACCCGGCCAATCTGCCGGAATACGCATTGCGCACCACGCTGCGCATGCTGGCCGCCATGGCCGCCGCCCTGGTCTTCACCCTGATCTACGGCACGCTGGCGGCCAAGAGCCGTCGCGCCGGCCTGCTGCTGGTGCCCATCCTGGACATCCTGCAATCGGTACCGGTGCTCGGCTACATCTCCTTCACCGTCACCTTCTTCCTGGCGCTGTTTCCCGGTCGGGTGCTGGGCGCGGAATTCGCCGCCATCTTCGCCATTTTCACCAGCCAGGCCTGGAACATGACCTTCAGCTTCTACCAATCGCTGCGCACCGTGCCGCGCGATCTGGAAGAAGTCTCGGTCAATCTGCGGCTGACGCCGTGGCAGAAGTTCTGGAAGCTGGAAGTGCCGTTCTCCATGCCCGGCATGATCTGGAACATGATGATGAGCATGTCCGGCGGCTGGTTCTTCGTGGTGGCCTCGGAAGCCATCACCGTCGGCGACAAGACCGTCACCCTGCCCGGGGTCGGCTCCTACCTGGCCATGGCCATTCAGAACAAGAACCTCGCCGCCGTCGGCTGGGTGATCCTGACCATGACCGTGGTCATCATCATCTACGACCAATTCCTGTTCCGCCCGATGGTGGCCTGGGCCGATAAATTCCGCCTGGAAGACACCGCCAGCCAATCGGCGCCGGAATCCTGGGTGCTGAACCTGATCCAGCGCACCCGCGCCATCCAGCAATTGCTCAAGCCCTTCAGCAAACTGCTGCGCGTGATCGCCCGACTGCGTCTCGACTACCGGCTGCCGCAAGGCCTGCATTCCGAAGCGCAAACTCCGGTGTCGCGCGGCATCGACGTGGTCTGGTGGCTGCTGGTGGCGGTGCTGGGCCTGCTCGCCAGCTGGAAGCTGGTGACCTTCATCCACAGCGAAGTGGGCGCATCCGAGGTGCTGCGCGTGCTGGGCCTGGGCCTGATCACCCTGCTGCGGGTATCGCTGCTGATCCTGCTGGCCTCCCTGGTCTGGGTGCCCTTGGGCGTTTACATCGGCCTGCGCCCGGCGCTGGCGGAAAAGATCCAGCCGCTGGCGCAATTCCTCGCCGCCTTCCCGGCCAACCTGCTGTTCCCGGTATTCGTGGTCTTCATCGTCCACTTCAAGCTGAGCCCGGACATCTGGCTGTCGCCGCTGATCGTGCTCGGCACCCAGTGGTACATCCTGTTCAACGTGGTGGCCGGCGCCAGCGCCTTCCCCAACGATTTTCGCGAAGCCTCGGCCAATTTCCGCATCCGCGGCTGGCAATGGTGGCGGCAAGTGATGCTGCCCGGCATCTTCCCCTACTATGTCACCGGCGCGATAACGGCATCCGGCGGGGCATGGAACGCCAGCATCGTGTCCGAATACGTGTCCTGGGGCGACGACAAACTGGCCGCCCACGGCCTGGGCGCCTATATCGCCCAGACCACCGCCGCCGGCGACTACCCCAAGATCCTGCTCGGCATCGCGGTGATGTCCTTGTTCGTCGTCCTGTTCAACCGCCTGCTGTGGCGTCCCATGTACGCGATCGCCGAAAACAAACTCCGTCTCAACTAAGGGGGCAACCATGACTCAAGACACCATCACCCCGGGGCGGGAAATTTTCCGGCTGGAAAACGTTTGTCGCGGTTTCAAAAAGGGCAATGACGAAATCCAGGTGCTGGACGACGTCAACCTGACGCTGCGCGAAGGCGAGATCGTCGGCCTGCTCGGCCGCTCCGGCTCCGGCAAATCCACCTTGCTGCGCATCATCGCCGGCCTGATCAAGCAAAGCAGCGGCGACGTCCGCTACCACGACAAGCCCTTGACCGGCCCGGCCGAAGGCGTGGCCATGGTGTTCCAGACTTTCGCGCTGTTCCCGTGGCTGACCGTGCTGCAAAACGTGGAAGCCGGCCTGGAAGCGCTGGGCGTGGAAGCCAAGGAACGCCGCCGCCGCGCGCTGGCCGCCATCGACCTGATCGGCCTGGACGGCTTTGAAAACGCCTATCCGCGCGAGCTGTCCGGCGGCATGCGCCAACGCGTCGGCTTCGCCCGCGGCCTAGTGGTCAATCCGACGCTGCTGTTGATGGACGAGCCCTTCTCCGCGTTGGACGTGCTCACCGCCGAAACGCTGCGCACCGATATGCTGGACCTGTGGAGCCAGGGCCAGCTGCCGATCAAGTCGGTGCTCATCGTCACCCACAATATCGAAGAAGCCGTGTTCATGTGCGACCGCATCCTGGTGCTGTCGTCCAACCCCGGCCGCGTGGTGGCGGAGATCAAAGTGCCGTTCCCGCATCGCCGCAACCGGCTGGACCCGGCCTTCCGCAAGATGGTGGACGACATCTACGCGCTGATGACAGCGCGCCGCAGCGCCCACACCCTGCACAAGCTGCCGCTGGAAATCGGCAGTCAGCTGAGCGAGGTCTCCACCAACCTGATGGCCGGCCTGATCGAGGAAGTGGCGCAAGCGCCCTACCACGGCAAGGCCGACATGCCGGAAATCGCGGAAAAACTGCGGCTGGAAGTGGATGAATTATTCCCGGTGGCGGAAATTCTCGAGCATCTGGGCTTCGCCGAACTCAAGGACGGCGACATCCTGCTCACCGCCGCCGGCAAGCTGTTCGCCGACTACGGCACCCAGGAACGCAAGGTGCAGTTCGCCGAGCACTTGCAGCGCCATGTGCCCATGGCCGCCCACATCCGCAAAGTGCTACAGGAACGCCCCGGCCAGCGCGCGCCGCGGCTGCGATTCGCCCAGGAACTGGAAGACTCATTGTCCGACGAGGCCGCCGAGGAAACGCTGGACACCGTGATCAGTTGGGGACGCTACGCGGAAATCTTCTCCTACAACGACCATACCGAAACCTTCAGTCTGGAAGACGTGGAAGGCGGCCAATAAGGCCTCCGGCCGGGCCCGCGCCCGGCCGGCCCTCCGAAACACACTGGCCTCAGCCTCCCCAAGCGCCCCCGTCAGCGGCTACAATGAACTGTTTTCACTAGACAGCCTGCCATGTCCGGACGCCAATTCAACGACATCGCCAGCAAAGACAGCACCCTGACCCGGCTCACCGCCGAGGCCAAAGAGCTGATGAAGCTGGACCGCGCCTTCCAGAAGCTGCTGCCGCCGCTGCTGGCCGGCACTTGCCGCGCCGTGCGCATCCGCGACGACGAACTGGTGATCTACACCGACACCGGCATCATCGCCGCCCGCCTGCGCATGCTCGCGCCCGGCCTATTGCCGCAGTTGGCCAAGCAAGGCTTCATCGCCGGCAAGACCCGGGTCAAGGTGGACGTGCGCCTGGCGCGCAAGCCGCGCGAGAAGAAACTGAAAATCAGCCAAAACGCGCTGGACGGCATGGAAGAAGCCGCCTCCAGCGTCAGCAACCCGCTGGTCAGCGCCGCGCTGGCCAAGCTGATCGCCCACCACCGCGAATAAAAACCGGCGCCATCGACCGCCTTGCCGGCCCCGGTCAAACCGGCTTAAAGTCGCGGCATGAAACAAAACATCATCATATTGCTCGCCGGTCTGGCCGCCGGCTTCGCCCAAGCCGCCCCGGCCGAACAGCCAACGCCGGCCGAGGCGGAAGCCGCCTTCAAGGCCCAGACGCTCGCCGATCTCGACGCCAAGCCGGAATCCACCCACACCCTGCTGATGCGCTCCATGGTGGAATCCATGCTCAAGGACCTGCGCGTCACCGCGGTGGACGACTGCCAGGCCGACGAAGAAAACGCCACCCTGGACTGCGAAGTCCACTATCAAGGCCGCAAACTCACCGGCAAGCCGGTGGAGCGCGAGCAACGGATGCGCTTCAGCCGCCAAGACGGTCAATGGCGCATCCTGCCGCCGCCCAAGGACGCGGACGACGAAGAAAGCGGCGCCGCGCCCTCCCCGCAATAGGCTCAGACCAGCTGGGCCTCGAAGCTGCCCGCCCGCGCCATCTGCCACATGCGGCCATAGAACGCCGCCTTGATCTCAGGCTCCAGCAACTCGCCCGGCTTGAGGAAAACGTGCAGCTGTGAAAACAGGCGGATCTCGGTATCGCTGACGCGGCGCACCAAGTGGTGCGGCCGCAGCTGAGACGGATGCTCCAGCCCGGCCGAGGCCAGCATCTCCGCCAGCGCCTTCATGGTGTTGCGATGGAAATGGAACACCCGGTCCGCCTTGTCCGGCACCACCAGCGCGCGCTGGCGCAGCTTGTCCTGCGTCGCCACCCCGGTGGGGCAGCGGTTGGTATGGCAGCTCTGGCTCTGGATGCAGCCGATGGCGAACATGAAACCGCGCGCGGAATTCGCCCAGTCCGCGCCTATCGCCAACACGCTGGCGATATCGAAAGCGCTGACCAGCTTGCCGCTGGCGCCTATCTTGATCTTGTCGCGCAGATTCAGACCCACCAGCACATTGTGGACAAACAGCAAGCCCTCGCGCAGCGGCACGCCGATATGGTCGGTGAACTCCAGCGGCGCCGCGCCGGTGCCGCCCTCCTTGCCGTCCACCACGATGAAATCCGGCAGAATCCCCGTTTCCAGCATCGCCTTGGCGATGCTCATGAACTCCCACGGATGGCCCAGGCAAAACTTGAAGCCCACCGGCTTGCCGCCGGACAGCTCGCGCAGCCGCGCGATGAAGGCCATCATCTCCAGCGGCGTGGAAAACGCGCTGTGGCGCGACGGCGACACGCAATCCTGCCCCAGCGGCACACCGCGGGTGGCGGCGATTTCCGGCGTCACCTTGTGCTTGGGCAGAATGCCGCCATGGCCAGGCTTGGCGCCCTGGCTCAGCTTGATCTCGATCATTTTCACCTGCGGATTGCGCGCCTGCTCGGCGAAGCGCTCCGCGTCGAAACCGCCGGCCGCGTCGCGGCAGCCGAAATAACCGCTGCCCAGCTCCCACACCAGCGCACCGCCATGCTCCAAGTGGTAAGGACTGATGCTGCCTTCGCCGGTGTCGTGATAGAAATCGCCGCGCTGCGCGCCCTGGTTCAAGGCGCGGATGGCATTGGCGCTGAGCGCGCCGAAACTCATCGCCGACACATTGAACAGGGACGCCGAATACGGCTGCGCGCATTGCGGGCCGCCGATCTCCACGCGGAAACCGGCCGGATCGCTCAGCGGCGCCGGCCGCATCGAATGGCTGATGAACTCGAAACCCGGCTGGTACACATCGATCAAGGTGCCGAACGGCTTGTCCGCGCCCTCGTTCTTGGCCCGCGCATACACCAGCGAACGCTGCGCGCGCGAAAACGGCAACTGCTCACGGTCGGACTCCAGCAGATATTGGCGGATTTCCGGACGGATGCTTTCCACCAGGTAACGGATATTGCCCAGGATCGGGTAGTTGCGCCGCACCGCGTGACGGGTTTGCAGCAGATCGAACACCCCCAGCAGCGTCAGCGCGGCGGCAGCCAGCGTGAACGGCCACAGCCACTCGTAATGAACGAAAGGCAGGCTGAACAGGGTAAACAACAGACAACAGGAGAAAAAAGCGTAACGGCTCAACAGGGACACACTCATGCGGACTCCTCAGCGGCGAATGGCGGCAAGGGCTCAGGGTAAGGTCGAAAACCCGCCGCGCACAAGCCGCGGCGAACGCCATTCACATTAATAAATACATTCACTATATAGATAGTCAATGACCTGACCTAAAGGCCGGCTCCGCAGACATGGCGAATGTCCGGAATATAACATCCCACCACAGCACAGCGCCGCGCACCGCGTCGGCGACTCGACAATGCGATGGAACCCAACACATGCCCAGCCTGCAACACTTCCGACCGGACACCGCGCCGGCAACCCTGATCGCCGCGCTAGAACAAGACGGCGGCATCGTGATCGAGCACTTGTTGACCCCGGAAGGCCTGGCCCAGTTCCGAGCCCAGCTGCACACCCTGCTGGACCGCACCGCCCCCTGTCAGGGTGATTTCTACGGCCATGTCACCCGCCGGCTCAGCGGCCTGATCGAACGCGTGCCCGCCACCCGCGAGCTCGCCATTCATCCCTTGATCCTGCAAGTGATGGACGCCTTCCTGCTGCGCGGCTGCCGCGAATACCAGCTCAACCTGACCCAGGCCATCAGCATCGGACCCGGCGAGCCGCGCCAATTCCTGCACAGCGATGATCTGATGTTCCCCGGCACCGCGCCTGGATCGGAAAAAATGATCAACTGCATGTACGCGCTGGACGACTTCACCGAACAGAACGGCGCCACCTGCGTCGTGCCCGGCAGCCACCGCTGGCCGGAGCCGCGAGACCCCAGGCCGGAAGAAGTCATTAGCGCCGCCATGCCCGCCGGCTCGGTGCTGATCTATCTGGGTTCGCTGGTCCACGGCGGCGGCGCCAACCACAGCGCCCAAGCGCGTACCGGCGTGGTCATCAGCTACAACCTGGGCTGGCTGCGCCAGGCGGAAAACCAATACCTCGCCGTTTCCCGCGAACTGGCCCGCACGCTGCCGCCGCGGCTGCAACGGCTGCTGGGCTACTTCGTCCACGCGCCCAACCTTGGCAGCCTGGACGGCCGCGACCCGATAGAACTGCTGCGCGAAGCGCCGCCGGCGGACACCCTGTTCCGCGAATTCCTGCCGGAAGAAGTGCTGCAGCCGCTGGCGGAAGCCCGCGCCGCCGCGCTGCGCGCCAACTAAACACCGACATCCAGCCGCAACACGGCGGCGGGATGATGGACCACACCGCACGCCCCCAGACAAGGACGCATCATGACCGCAGCCGATGAACAGGACAGCCCGTTGCCAGCCGAAACGGACACCCCGCAAGACCCCTCCCGCCGCCGCCTGTTCGAAGGCCTGGCCGCCATCGGCGCCAGTTGCGCCTTGCCGGCCGCCGCCGCGCCAACAGCCAGCAAGCACCCGCGCCACGGCCAGCTGGACGCGCTGCTCAAGGCCAATATCAAGAACGTGGTGGTGATCTACCTGGAAAACCGCAGCTTCAACAACCTCTACGGCAACTTTCCCGGCGTGGCCCAGCCGCTGAGCGCGGTCAAGCCGGAACAGGCGCAGCAACGCGACCGCGACGGTCAGCCGCTGTCCGGCCTGCCCAAGATCTGGGGCGGCCTGGTGCCCACCGGCCAGACCGTGGCCGGCAAGCGCTATTTCATCGAAGAAAAAGACATCCACGGCCTGCCCAACGCGCCCTTCCCGCTGAAGGACGCCGAAGGCCAGCCGCTGCCGGAAGCGGTGATCACCCGCGATCTCTGCCATCTGTTCTATCACAACCAGATGCAGATCAACGATGGCCGCAACGACCAGTTCGTCGCCTGGGCCGATTCCGGCGCGCTGGTGATGGGCCACTACCCGGACACCGCGCGCACACTCAACCAATGGCAGATCGCCCGCCGTTTCACCCTGTGCGACAACTTTTTCATGGCGGCCTTCGGCGGCTCCTATCTCAACCACCAGTTCCTGATCTCCGCGCGCACTCCGGAATACTTCAACGCCGCCCAGACCCCGGCCAAGAAGAAAATCGCCGTGCTGGCCGACGGCCCCACCGGCCGCCAACTGGCGCTGGACCCCAAATCCCCGGCCTCGGCGCTGGACGGCCCGCCCAAATTCGTCAACAGCGGCGCCATCACCCCGGACGGCTACGCGGTCAACACCATGGCCCCGCCCTACCAGCCCAGCTTCGTGCGGCCGGCGGAAGGCGGCGACAAACGCTATGCCGACCCGCAAGACCCCAGTACCCTGCCGCCGCAAAACTACCGCACCATAGGCGACCTCTTGTCCGAGAAGCACATAGACTGGGCCTGGTACGGCGGCAGCTGGCAGGCGGCGCTGGACGGCAAGGGCGGCGGCGACGCGCCCAACTTCCAATATCATCACCAGCCCTTCAACTACTTCCGCCAGTTCGCGCCCGGCAGCGCCGCCCGCGAGCGCCATCTGCTGGACGGCGGCCTGGGCGACAGCCCGATTTCCAACCGCTTCATCGCCGACGCCGTGGCCGGCAAACTGCCCGCGGTGGCCTTCTACAAGCCGCAGGGCAATCTGAACATGCACGCCGGCTATTCCGACGTGGAATCCGGCGACCAGCACGTGGCCAATGTGTTGCAGCACTTGATGAGCGGGCCGCAGTGGAAGCATATGCTGGTGGTGATCACCCATGATGAGAACGGCGGCTGGTGGGACCATGTGGCGCCGCCGCCGGGGGACCGCTGGGGGCCGGGTTCGCGGATTCCGGCGATCATCGCCTCGCCGTTCGCCAAGCGCGGACATGTGGATCACACCTTTTACGACACCACGTCCATCATCCGTTTCATCAGCCGGCTGCATGATTTGCCGGAGCTGGAGGGGGTGAGCGCGCGCAATGCGGCCTTCCGCGCGCGCGGCGCGCAGCCGCCGGGGGATTTGACCGGGGCTTTGGCGTTTGCGTGAGGGGGCTTGGTGAGTAGGGTTTGCTTCTTCGCAGCCCTACACTTGCTTAGGGCTAGTGTCTAAGGAATTTGAATCCGCTACGCGGATAATGATTTTCATTGCCGGGGCTGCCCGGCGGGCAGGAAGTGGAATTTGCTCGGCCAAATTCCCCTATCACTGAGCGAATCAAAGATTCGCACGTAGTCCCCCAAAGGCCGCCCTGCAAGCCTGGCCTGCGGCTTCCCGCCGGGGCCCGTCAGGCCCGAGGCGCGGCTGAACTCTCTACGTGCGAATCTTTGATTCGCTCAGTGATGGTGCGCTAACGTCGCGCTGCTCAATCAGGCAGCCGCTTAAGACCTCGGGCCTGCCACCCGTCGGCAGGCTTGAAGGGACCAGGGGCGCGTCGCAAACGTGGTTTCTCCTTGGCTCTTTGGAGATATCCACAGAAAAGGCAACAGCGCAAAGTTACCCACAGAGCGGCCCAAGCAGTGAATCAACTACCTCCTATTTAGAGAATTGACCACCTCGTGTAGCGCCCAAGTGTCCCCTCGGGGCGCGCTCCGGGTTTCGCGTCCTGGGGGACGAGGGGGGATGGAAGGGGGCGGCGGCCCGCCCCCTCCCCGTTCGCCGGGCGGAACCGGCCCTAAATCAATATCCGCGCAGCGGATTCAAAACCAAACCAGATCACTCAACAACTAAGCCACGCTCAATCAAAGCAACCACCCCGCCTTGACCCCAAGCACTCCCTCAGGAACAATCCCCCCGTTGCCGCCCACAAGCGGCACACGGGATTGGCGTCCCGTTTCCGAAGTCGACAAGCCAACGCAGCATGCTGCGTTGGCTGCTTTATCCATGGCAAGGCCGTTTTGGCAGGCGCATGGTGGGAGAGCGCTATGCGCTCGCCGGCAAGACTTCGGACCGGTACGCCAATCCTGCCACGCGCCTGCCTAATACCTCAGCCTCACCCGGCAGGTGGTTTATCTTGTGTCACAGCAGGAGAAACACCATGTCTTACACCCTACCTTCCCGCCGCCGCTACAAACTGGCCGCCCGCGAACAGCAGGCCACCCTGCTCCCCTTCGTCCGCTACCTGCCCTCCCGCGACTACCCCCACTACTGGCAAATGCCCGCTGCCTCCGAGAACTACGACATCGCCTGCGCCTATGGCCGCGAATGCGCCGCCCATCTGCTGCAATGGCTGAAGGACAATCCGGAATATGTCGGTTCCGGCCTGCTCAGCCGCGTCGCCCGCGACATCGACTTCGGCGACCGCAGCCAGCGCGGCCACTGGATGGGCTTCTTCAACTACCTTGAGCACATGCTGTGGCTGGGCGCGCGCCGGGTTAAGGTCTACCGCCATCTCGACAGCCAACACCAGCTGCACGACGCGCAAATCCTGCGCACCTGGCTGGAGGCGCGGCACCCGCGACGCCGGCATTAAACCCGGCCGACGGATTTAGCCGTAAACTGCGCTGCCATCGTAAAAAAGCACCGTTTTCCTGATTAGGGAACGGTGCTTTTTGCTCGTATTGGATCAAAAACACGCTTCAGGCGGGAACGAGCTCCACCTTGATTTTCTTGCCAAGCGCCGTCGCGGCGCCTGCCAGCGTAGCCAGCGTCAAGCTGGTATCCGTGTCATCCAGCAAGCGGTTCAAGGCCGCGCGGCTGGTATGCATTTTCTTTGCCATAGCGGTCTTATTCAGCTTCTGCGCCTTCATTTCCTGCTGAATCTGCCAGGCGATCACCCGCTTCACGGCGATTGCCGTGGCTTCTTCCAGCATGCCCTCTTCGGCCAGAAAGTCATCGAAGCGGCTGCCGATATGCTCTTTGTTCATCATGTATTCCCTAGCTGTTTGAGCCGCGCAAGCGCCAGCCCCAAATCTTCCTTCGCGGTGGCCTGCGACTTCTTGATGAAACCATGCAGCAGAACCATCGCCTCCGCGACCACGGTGAACATCACTCTGGCGATACGCCCAGGCAGATGGATGCGGACCTCCCATAAATCCTTGGCCATTTTCCGCACCAAGGGCATGCCAAGCGGCCAGCCAAACTGGACCGTCTTGATGGCTGCGCCTATGACTTTCCGGTCCGGAGCCTCCAGCGCTTTCAACCAATCACGCACGGGTTCCGTACCGCTTGCCGTCTGGTAGAAACGAACATCCAGGATGGGGGCATTCATACTTGAATGGTACCAATTTTGGTACATTAGTCAAATCGAAAGCCTAGACTGAAATACCGGCGCCACTTAGAGCCTGTTCAAAGTCTCGCGAGCAAGAGCGAGACAAGGCGAAAACAGCTGAGAAAGCGGAATGTACAAGCGGTACATGAGCATTTCGAAGCTGTTTTCAACGCCGTATCGCCGAAGCGCAGCAGACTTTGAACAGGTTCTTAGAACCTGTTTACGATCTCCGGAGCAATAGAGCCAGGAAAGCCAAGTG
>NZ_JAJOHW010000109.1 GCF_021129195.1 Chromobacterium aquaticum
CCGCCGTGGTGGCCGCCAACCGCGGCAAGCCGGCCGCGGAACAAGTGGCCGCCTTCATGCAGCACATCAACCGCAACTACCGCTACCTCAACGATACCCGGCTGGCCGAGCGCGGCCTGGTGCCGTTCACGCTGGCGGAGATCGAGAAACACGGCTACGGCGACTGCAAGGACCTCTCCACCCTGCTGACCGCCATGCTGCGCCGCGCCGGCATCGCCGCCGAGCCGGCGCTGATCTTCCGCGGCAAGTTCGCCCCGCCGCTGCTGCTGCCCGGCATTGGCGCGCCCAACCACATGATCGTCCGCGCCGACATCGCCGGCCAGACCTGGTGGCTGGACCCGACCAACCCCTTCTTCCAGCCCGGCCGCATCATGTCGGACCTGCAAGATCGCTGGGCCTTCATCATCGGCAAGGACGGCACGGTGAGCCAGACCCAGGTGCCGATGGAAGCCGCGCGCACCGATCTGAACATCCAGCGCGAAAACACCGTGCAAGCCGATGGCAGCGCCGATATCCGCGCCGATATCGAACTGGCCAACTCCGCGCTGATCGACACCATTCTGCAAGACCGCTACCAGGGCGTCAGCGCCACCGACCAAAGCCTGTGCAACCGGCTGAGCAGCCAGCCGGAAGGCTGCAAGGTCCAGCGCGACAAGACCTCCTTCATGGTGCCGTCCAGCTACCCGCTGCGCATGAGCGTGCGCGACCCGCGCATGCTGGAAAAGATTTCCGGCCTGTTTCTCTACGACTCCCACTACAAAGGCGTGTGGGACAGCTTCGACAGCTACAAGCGCAACGGCAACCTGGCCGACGTCTACCTGGGCGACGCCAGCGCCATGCAATCCAGCGTGCTGCTCAAGGGCGCCAAGGCCATCCAGCCGGACTTCGAATGCAAGGTGAACACCCCCTGGTACGAAGTGGACGCCAAGCAGCGGCAAACCGCGACCGGCATCCGCGTGCAATACCGGATCAGCAACAAGGTGCGCTGGCTCAGCCACGCCGAGATCAGCAGCCCGGAATTCGCCAAGCTGATAGACGATGCCCGCGGCTGCGTGTCGCAGATCCGCCAGATCGTCAAACTCTGAGAAGCTGTACGATCTGCTGCGCGTCGTGAGACGTTGAACAGGCTCTGAGGCCCATCCCGGCCAAAGCGCAAAAGGATGCCACAGGCATCCTTTTTGTTTTTGTAAGAACTGGATTATTAAGTATTAATTTAAGCAGCCGCGCGTCAAGCATGGGCAGTACAAATAAATAAACGCTTGCCCCTACTGGGCCAGTGGCCGAAAATGAACATCTAGAGGTTATGCAATCGACAAATAAGAGAGAAACAAATCATGACGCACCCCGCCGCCGGCCCGGCCAGCAAGGAAATCCGGCTCGCTCCTCATGAACTGATCATCACCAAGACCGACCCCACCGGCCACATCACCTACGCCAACCGCGTGTTCATGCGCATTGCCGGCTACGCCGAGCATGAACTGCTGGGCAAGCCGCACAATCTGATCCGCCATCCAGACATGCCGCGCGGCGCCTACCGGCTGATGTGGAAAACCCTGCAGCAGGGCCAGGAATTCTTCGCCGTGGTGAAAAACCACAGCAAAAACGGCGATTACTACTGGGTGCTGGCCAACGTCACCCCGGATTACGACCTGCGCGGCCAGCTGCAAGGCTATTACTCCGTGCGCCGCCCGCCCAGCCAGGAAGCCATCGCCGCGATAGAACCGGTCTACGCCCAGATGCGCCAGATCGAAGCCAGCCACAACAAGGCCAACGCGCCGGACGCCTCCGTGGCCTGGCTGCAGCAAGTGCTGGCGGACAAAGGCGTCAGCTACCAGGACTTCATCCTGTCCCTCAATGCCCAAGTGCTGCAAGCGCCGGGGGTGGCCGCATGAACCAGTTCCAACACAAACCGCCCTTTCTGCGCGCCCAGCTGGGCTGGTGCATCATAGGCTTCAACCTGCTGGTCGCCTTCTCGCTGCTGGACAGCTATCTGTTTCCGGAAATCGTCGGCCGCGTCGTGGACGCGCTGCTGCTGGCCGCCTCCATCGCCCTGTCCCTGCTGCTGTGGCGTCACAGCGGCCGCATCTTCGGCCTGCTCAACACCCTGCACGAACAACTGGGCTACGCCAGCTCCGGCGAACTGCACCACCGCGCCACCGGCACCCGCAACCTCGGCGAGGTAGGCAAGCTCGCCTGGCAGCTCAATGATTTCCTCGACCTGATCGAAACCTACTTCAAGGAAATCAACACCTGCTTCAAGGCCATCAGCGCCGGCGACTACAGCCGCCGCCCGCTGAGCCAGGGCCTGCCGGGCATCCTGGCCAGCTCGCTGGGCAGCGTCAACCGCGCGATCCAGACCATGGCCGACAACGACGGCTATATCCGCCGCAACCGCCTGTCCTCGCAGCTGGCCGCGCTCAACAACCCGCATTTGCGCAAGGACCTGGCCAGCAACCAGAGCGATCTGGAAGACATCAGCCAGGCCATGGCCGACGTGGCCGCCATCACCCAGGACACCGCCGACGGCGCGCGCGTCAGCCTGGAAACCGCCCAGCACCTGTCCGGCCACCTGGACACCATCGCCGACAGCGTCAGCAGCATGGACACCGCCAGCACCGCGCTGGCCCAGGAATGGCAGGGCATAGAAACCTCGCTGGCCGACATCTCCGCCATCGCCGACCAAACCAATCTGCTGGCGCTGAACGCCGCCATCGAAGCCGCCCGCGCCGGCGAAACCGGCCGCGGCTTCGCCGTGGTGGCCGACGAAGTGCGCAAGCTGGCCGAGCGCAGCAAGAGCACCGCCAACAATGTGCAGGACGTGCTGGAAAACCTGTCGCTGCGCATCGGCAATATGCAGACCCAGGCCAGCGCCGCCGGCAATGTGGCCAGCCAGGTCAAGGACTCGGTGGAAACCTTCCGCCAGCGCTTCAGCAGCCAGGTGGAGCAATCGCAGCAAGTGATGGCGCAAGTGAACCGCGTGCACGACAAATCCCAGCTCAGCCTGCAAAAGGTGGGGCATGTGATCTTCAAGCAGACCGCCTATCACTCGATCGAGGAAGCCAAGCCGCTGGAGCAGGGCAGCGAGCTGCAAGGCTGGTTGCAACTGCAAGGGCAGCAAGCGTTTGGCCAGACCCGCTCCTGGAGCGAACTGGCGGCCACCGAGCAGCAGGCCAGCCAGCACATCGGCGCCGCGCTGGCGGTGTTTGGCCAGGAAGGCCCGCTGGACGAGCAGGAGATCGTCGAGCGGATGCAGAAACTGGAGCAGGACAGCGGCCGCATCCTGCGTTACCTGGACAAGCTGGGCGAGGAGAAGCACGGCCAGTAAGCCGTGGTTCAATGTCTACCGCGCATTGGCGGTACGACATTGGAACACCGGCTGATGCTTAGCCAGGCAGAAGCGGGGCAGCTAAAAGCGGCCCCGCTTTTTTGCGCGCGCCGGCTCGGCGGCAAGCGGTGTCGGTGGGTATCGGCCAGGCGCTTAACGGTTTCGCAGGCGGATGCGGCGGATGCGCGCTTCCAAATCAATCCGCTGGCCCAGCGCTAGATAGAGCTGATGTTGGCTATCGGCATGGCGGTAGACCCGGACCCGGTCCGCGCCCAACAGCATCATGATTTCCAGATAGTTGAAGAAGCCCATCCACTGGCCGCGTCCATCGCGGTCATCAAAGTCGATGTCGCGCGCGACGCGGCTGAGCAAGCCCTTGCCAACGTATTCGCGGTTGTCCTTCAGCCATTGCAATAGGTGGGCCGCGCATTCGCGGCCATAGGCGCTATCGGCGGGATAGTCCTTGCTGGGCGCGGGCATGTGCCAGTAATGCGCATAGGTGCGGCCGGGGCAAAGGCGGACAAAGGGGAGCAGGGCTTCTTGGCGTGCCAGCGAGTTCAGTTTGTAGCGGCGGCGCGGGGGAAAGGTTTGAGCGTGATGCATGGTGTTTCTCCTGCTGTGACACAAGATAAACCACCTGCCGGGGAAGGCTGAGGTATTGGGCAGGCGCGTGGCAGGATTGGCGTACCGGACTGTCTCCAAACCGGCGAGTGCCATGGCACTCCCCCACCATGCGCCTGCCAAATGGCGCGGCCATGGTAAAGCAGCCTGCGCAGTATGTTGCGTAGGCCACAAAGATGGAGATGTACCGGGACGCCAATCCCAGGTGCCGCGTGTGGGCGGCAACGGAGGGATTGTTGCCGAGGGGGCGCTTGGGGTCAAGGTGGGGTGGTTGCTTTGCTTGAGCGTGGCTGACTTGTTGAGTGATCTGGTTTTGAATCCGCTGCGCGGATGATGATTTTGATTGCCGGGGCTGCCCGGCAGGCAGGAAGGGGAATTTGCTCGGCCAAATTCCCTATCACTGAGCGAATCAAAGATTCGCACGTAGACACCCCAAAGGCCGCCCTGCAAGCCTGGCCTACGGCTTCCCACCGGGTCCCATCAGGCCCGAGGCGCGGCTGAACTCTCTACGTGCGAATCTTTGATTCGCTCAGTGATGACGCGCTAACGTCGCGCTGCTCGAACAGGCAGCCGCTTAAAACCTCGGGCCTGCCACCCGACGGCAGGCTTGAAGGGACCAGGGGCGCGTCACAAACGTGGTTTCTCCTTGGCTCTTTGGAGATATCCACAGATCGGGTGGAATTGGATAGTTATCCCCAAAAGGGAGCCACTTAGCCAAGTCATGGATCTTTTTTAAGAGAGCAGACCACCTTGTGTAGCGCCCAGGTGTCCCCTCGGGGCGCGCCGGAGAAAAAGGGGTCTGCAAGGTCTTAAGCGGCTGCTTTGTTTGAGCGATTTGACGTTAGCAAATCGCGAGTTCAGCCGCGCCTTGCAGGCCCCTTTTTCTGCGGGGTTTCGCGCCCTGGGGGACGAGGGGGGATGAAAGGGGGCGGCGGCCCGCCCCCTTCCCGTTCGCCGGGCGGAACCGGCCCTAAATCATCATCCGCGCAGCGGATTCAAACTCCCCCACACTAGGCAGAGCTTCATAGAGGATGCAAAAAGGGCGAAAACCCCAACCGAGGTTTCCGCCCTGCAAGCACATCAGCGTCCACAAATCCTAGAAACTAGGACCCCGCCCCCTGCCGCGCCGGCTCCCCGGCCGCCTCCGCCTCCGCAGCCGCGCCGCCGGCCAAACGCCGCAAAGACCCAAAAGCCCCGCACATCGCCAGACTGGCCGCCGCGGCGGCAGCGCCGAACCAAGCCACCGCCGTCAACGGCGCCAAGGCCCGCGCCAACGCGCCCAGCCCCAAAGCGCCCAGGCCGTCGCCCACCACATCCTGCGCGTTCCACAGGCTGTTCACCCGGCCCAGCAAATGATCCGGCGTATTGCCCTGCACCAGGGTGAACTGCAACAAGGACGCGATCGAACCGAAATAACCCAGCAAGGCCAAGGCCAGCAGGCCGTAAGCCAGATGATGAACCAGGCCCAAGGACGCGATGCTCAGCGACGAAGCCAGCACGCAGCTCAACATCACCGCGCCGGGACGGCTCAAACCGCCCACCCAGCCACTGGTGAACGCGCCTATCATCGCGCCCAGCGGCACCGCCGAATACATCAGGCCCACCTCGAAAGCGCCGCCGCCGTAACCGTCCTCCGCCAGCGAGGGATACAGCACCCGCACCGCGCTGAGCAGGGTTTGCAGCGTGCCCACCGCCACCACCGCGCCCACCACCTTGTTCTGCCACAGGAACTGGAAACCCTCCAGCAAGGAGCGCAGCGGATGCGCCGGCTCCCCGCCCTGCGGTTTCAAGGACGGCAAGCGCGTCAGCGGGATCAGGGTGGCCAGGGTGCCGACGCCGGCCAGCAGATAGTTCCAGTTGACCCCGACGGCGGCGATGATCAGGCCGCCCAGCAAGGGCGACAACACGCCGCCGATGCGCATGGTCAGCATGCTCAGCGCGCCGGCGGCAGGCAGGTTTTCACGGCCGACCAGCACCGGAATCGACGCCATCAGCGAGGTGATGCCGATGCCGCTGAAAAAGCCGTCCCAGGCCGACACCACATAGAGCGCCAGCACCGAGGGGTTGGTCATGAAACCGTTGAGCGCCAGCGCCAGAAAGCCCAGGCCGCACAGCGAGCGGCCCAGCAGGATCAGCCGGCGGCGGTCCATGCGGTCCGCCAGCACGCCGCCGCACATCAGGCCGGCGAACATGCCGATGCCGTCCAGCGCCATCGCCGCGCCCACTTGCAGCGTGGAGCCGGTGAGCTGATGGATTTGCACCGGCACCGCCACCATCAGGATGCCGAAGGCGAACACCGAGATCATGCGGGCGATGAAGATGGAGCGGAAATGCGGATTGAGCCTGAGCAGGCTGAAATCGACGAAGATGGGCGACTTTTTCATGACGGGTTGTTTTGATCTCGACAGGGGTGGAGGCCGCGCGGCATGCGTTGGCGCGGCCGGCAAGAGGGTGTGCCGTTATGGATGCCGCATGGTAACATCAGCAGTCTGTATTAGGAATCATTTGCATTTGATCATGTCAATCAGCCTCGCCGCGGCTCGGCCCGCGCCCTCGGCGGCCAGCCGCCGCCTGACCCTGTTGCTGTGCTGCCTGGCCACGCTGGCTCTCATTGTCCTGCTCAGCCTGATGCTGGGCGCCAAACCGATTCCCGCCGCCGTGGTCTGGCGCAGCCTGCTGCACGGCGGCGGCGATCCGGACAGCGTGATCGTGCTGCAAGGCCGCTTGCCACGCACCCTGCTGGGCCTGCTGGCCGGCGCGGCGCTGGGCCTGTCCGGCGCACTGATCCAGGCGCTGTCGCGCAATCCGCTGGCGGACCCCGGCGTGCTGGGCGTCAACGCCGGCGCCAGCTTCGCCATGGTGCTGGGCGTGGCGGTCTGGGGCGTGGACAGCCAGCTGGGCTATCTGGGCTGCGCCGCCGCCGGAGCGCTGGGCGCCACCTTGCTGGTGTACACGGTGGGCGCGCGCGGCCGGCGCATGGACCCGCTGCGCTTCGTGCTGGCCGGCGCCGCCGTCAGCGCGGTGCTGATGGGCTTGTCCACCGCCATCACCCTGCTGGACCCCTTGGCCTTCAACCAGCTGCGTTATTGGAACGCCGGCACCCTGGACGTGCGCAGCATGACGCCGCTGGCGCTGGCGGCGCCGGTGATGATCGCCGGCATGCTGCTGGCGCTGTTGCTGGCGCGACCCTTGAACACCCTGGGCATGGGCAGCGACCTGGCGGTGAGCCTGGGCGGCCGCCCGCTGCTGATCCAGGCCGGCGCGGTGCTGGCCATCACCCTGCTGTGCGGCGGCAGCACCGCCGTCGCCGGGCCCATCGCCTTCGTCGGCCTGATGATTCCTCACCTCGCCCGCTGGCTGGGCGGCGCCGATCTGCGCTGGGCGCTGCCCTTCACCCTGTTGCTGGCGCCCATGTTGCTGCTGGGCTCGGACATCGTCGGCCGGCTGCTGACGCCGGGCGAATTGCGAGTGTCCATCGTCACCGCCTTCATCGGCGCGCCGGCCCTGATCTGGCTGGCACGCCGTCACGCCGCGCCCGGAGGCCGGGCATGAAGCCGGCGGTGTGGCAGTGGGGGGATCCGGATGGCGCTTGCAATGGCCGGATGGCGCTGGGCGGGCTGTGGACCGGCCTGCTGCTGGCCGCCGCCTGCGCGGCGCTGGCGGTGCTGAGTTTGCGCGCCGGCGCCTTGCCGCTGAGCCTGGAGCAGTTATGGCAGGCCTTGCAAGGCCAGGGCGGCCGGCTGGAGGTGGCGGTGGTGCAGCAATGGCGGCTGCCACGGGTGCTGATGGCGCTGGTGGTGGGCGCGGCGCTGGGCATGAGCGGGGCGATTTTCCAGTCCTTGATCCGCAACCCGCTGGGCAGCCCGGACGTGGTGGGCTTCAATACCGGCGCCTATACCGGCGCGCTGGTGGTGATTACCTTGTTCAACGGCAGCCATTTCCAGATCGCCGGCGGCGCATTGGCCGGCGGCCTGCTGGCCGCGGCCCTGGTGTATCTGCTGGCCTGGCGGCAAGGCGCGCACGGTTTCCGCCTGATCATCGTCGGCATCGCCGTCAGCGCCATGCTGAGCGCGCTCAACCATTGGCTGCTGATCAACGCCAGCCTGGAAGCGGCGATGGGCGCGGCCACCTGGGGCGCGGGCACGCTCAACGGCATGACCTGGAACAAGGGCCTGCCCTCCGCGCTGTGCTGCCTGCTGGCGATGCTGGCGGCGCTGACGCTGCAGCGGCGCATGCGGCTGCTGGAGATGGGCGACGATTGCGCCAGCGCGCTGGGCGTGCCGGCGGAACGCACCCGGCTGTGGCTGATGGGGCTGGGGGTGGCGCTGATCGCTTCCGCCACCGCCGCGGCCGGGCCGATTTCCTTCATCGCGCTGGCCGCGCCGCAGATCGCGCAGCGGCTGCAGCGCACCCAGGCCACCAGCCCGCTGACCGCGGCCTGGACCGGCGCCTTGCTGCTGCTGGCCGCGGACTACGGCGCCCAGCAGCTGTTCTATCCTCGCCAGCTGCCGGTGGGCGTCGTCACCATCTGCATTGGCGGCCTGTATCTGCTGTGGCTGTTGCTGCGCCAAACCGGAGCCCGAAAACCGTGACTTCCCTGAGCTTGAAACTCTATGCCGCGCCGGCCTCCCAGGCGACGGAGCCGCCGCGGCTGCGCGGCGAGCGCCTGCGGCTGGGCTACCGCCAACGCACGATTTGCGAACAGCTGGACGTGAACATCCCCAACGGTTCCTTCAGCGTGATCATCGGCCCCAATGGCTGCGGCAAGTCCACCTTGCTGCGCAGCCTGAGCCGGCTGTTGAAACCGCAGGCCGGCCAGGTGTGCCTGGACGGCCGCGACATCCACGACTACCCGGCCAAGACGGTGGCGCAGCAACTGGGCCTGCTGCCGCAAAGCGCGGTGGCGCCGGACGGCATCACGGTGACGGATCTGGTGGCGCGCGGCCGCTATCCGCATCAGAGCCTGTTGCGGCAATGGAGCCGGCAGGACGAGGAGGCGGTGCGCCAGGCGCTGGCGGCCACCGGCACCGATGCGCTGGCGGACCGGCTGGTGGACGAGCTGTCCGGCGGACAGCGTCAACGGGTGTGGGTGGCAATGGCGCTGGCGCAGCAAACGCCGCTGCTGCTGCTGGACGAGCCGACCACTTATCTGGACATCGCGCATCAGATCGAGCTGCTGGAGTTGTTCCGCCGCTTGAACCGCGACGGCGGCCGCACCCTGGTGGCGGTGTTGCACGACATCAACCATGCCTGTCGCTACGCCAGCCATTTGATCGCGATGCGCGACGGCCGCATCGTGGCCGAGGGCGCGCCGCGCGACATCGTCAGTGCGGACTTGATTGAACAGGTATTTGGCCTGCGCTGCCTGATCATGGACGATCCGGTCAGCCATACGCCGATGGTGATTCCGCGCGGGGGGTGAGACCAGCGCCGAGATCAGAATGCGCAAAGCGCCGGGCAGGCCAGCGCTGTGCGCAATCTTATTTAGGCCGGCTTACTTTTTAAGCGACCAGCTTTCGATCTGGGCATTCTCTCCCTTAGCATCCATGTCGCCAAGAGTGATGAGTACCAGCATCATGTCCCACTCGTTCTTGAAGAACATTTTGCAATAGCCATCCGCCGAGCAGCTTTCTATCTCCGGGAATTTCTTGCAAAGTTTTTCACCGTAGCCGCACGCCTCACCGTTCACGGCATGAATGGGCTCCCAGCCGGCTTTCAAGATGAGCTTTCTCGCTTTGGCGTATGCCATGCCTTGCTTGATCGGCACGGTTTTTGGCGGCTGCGGGTTCGCGGCCCAGGCCGGCCACACCAAGACACCCGCCAAGCATAAAGCCAATCGCTTTTTCATCTTCATCGCCCCAAAAAACGGCATTATGACGGGAGTCTGCCGGCATAGGGCGCGGATTACCCCCCCCTACTCTCGTCCTCCCACAGCCAGGCCAGCCCGTCCAGCAGGCCCCCGCGCCAGCACAGCCAGTCGTGGCCGCCCTCGAACTCCTGGTAGCGCACGCAATGGCCGGCGCGCTCCAAGGCCGCGCGCTGGCTGGCGTTGACGTCCAGCATCACTTCTTCGCGGCGGCCCACTTCCTGATAGACCCGCAGCCGTCCCGGCGGCAATTCGCCGGCCTCCAGTTGTTCGGTCAGCCGGCCGCGGCTGCCGGGCAAACGCCGTTCACTGACGGCGCGCGCACGTTCGTGCAGTTCCACGTAAGGCCACCAGAAGGAGCCGGACTGGCTGAGCACGCAACCGAAGCGCTCCGGCCAGCGCAGGCCGGCGAACATCGCCGCCAGGCCGCCATAGCTCTGGCCCGCCACCACGGTGCGTTCCGGCCGCGCGCTGAACGGGGCCAGCCGCTCCGCCTGCGGCAGCAGTTCTTGCTGCAAGGCCAGCCAGAAGTCAGCATTGCAGGGCAGGTCCTGCTCGCGATGCCGGCTGTCGATGACATCCACCAATAGATACACCGCCGGCGGCAGCCTGCCGCGCCGGGTGTCTTCGTCCAGCGCGGCGAACACCGGCATGCGTTCGGCCCAGTACTGGCCGTCCAGCAGAATGGCCAGCGGCCGCTCACCGCGTTCGCCCTCCGGCAGCGCGCCGGTCTGATAAATCCAGATCCGGCGTTTCTTGCCCAGCCGCGCGCTGTCCCAGTGGATTCGCGTCAGCCGCGCCGGGTCCGCGCCCTGGCGGCCCTGGTCCCAGGCGTGCCAGGCGGATTGCTCAGGCGCCGCCTCCAGATGCAGCGCGGACAAGGGCGCGCCCCAGCTGCTGACATAGCCGGCGCGCGGGTTGAGCGGGTCCGGCGCCGCCCGGCTCATGATGTCCAGCCACCATTCGCGGTGGCGCAGCCGGCTGGCGCGCGCATCGGCGTCCGGCCGCGGCGGGGTCTGCGCGGCGCTGACCGGGATATAGGTGTAACTGC
The DNA here is from genome assembly GCF_021129195.1 of Chromobacterium aquaticum. Lineage (GTDB taxonomy): Bacteria > Pseudomonadota > Gammaproteobacteria > Burkholderiales > Chromobacteriaceae > Chromobacterium > Chromobacterium aquaticum. Next base: position 10,864 of record NZ_JAJOHW010000109.1, read on the forward strand.
CGCGCCAGTTGGCCGGCAGCGTGGCCTGCCACCACCAGATGTCGGTGTCGCCCAGCCGCGCCAGCGATTGCGGCTGCGGCCGGTGGTGGTCGGTGACGGAGTTGACGTCGGCGTAGACCTGCACCAGCGGCGAGGCCGCTGCGCCGCCGTGGGGATCGCGCCAGAGGAAGGTGACGCAGACCTCGCCATCCGGCAGCCGCTCGGTCAGCGGCGCGCCGGCCGCGGCCAGCCGCGCCCACCAGGCCGGCTGGCCGGCCTCAGGGTGTTGCAGCCATGCCGCACTCCGCGCAGCTTGTTGATTCCACGTGTTTTCTTCCCTGTTCGACATGCGGCTCCCCGGCGGTTTCCACCGCTGTGCGGCGGAATATCTTGCATCTTGTTTGCATAATGCGAATGAGAAATATTATCATTCGACCCTGGTGATCGCAACGACCCGCCACGGGTCCGCTGCGCTCTTCGCTTCCCCTCGCCGCAGTAGCCAACGATTCCTCGCTAGCCAGACGACGCCGCCGGACCCCGAGCGCGCCGATCTCGCTATCGCACAAAAACAAGGAATCGCAACACGATGGAACACCCGCACAAACCCTTGGCCGCGGCCACCCGGCTGGCCCTGGCCGGCCTCGGCGGCTTGACCCTCTCGCACGCGGCGCTGGCAGCGCCCGAGGCTCAAGACCAGCAAACCGCGCTGCCCACGGTCACCGTCACCGGGGAAAAACTCAAACGCTCGCTGAAGGACACCAGCACCGCGGTGACGGTGATCCGCGACATGGACAAGGGCGGCGAAAATTCGGTGTACGACAGCGTGGCCGCCACCCCCAACGCCACCAACAACGGCGCCGGCATCATCAATATCCGCGGGGTGGAAGGCACCGGCCCCGGCACTGGCTACAACACCTTGGTCTCCGGCTCGCGCCCGCGGGTCAGCACCACGGTGGACGGCATGTCGGAGAGCTGGAACGGTCAGCGCTATGTGGACGTCAGCCCCTGGGACGTGGAACAGGTCGAGGTGCTGCGCGGCCCGCAGTCCACCACCCAGGGCCGCAACACCCTGGCCGGCGCCATCGTGGTCAATACCAAGGACCCCAGCTTCGACTGGGAAGGCGCGCTGCGCGCCGGCTACGAGAACCAGGCCGGCAAGAGCACGCTGGCCGGCATGGTGTCCGGCCCGATCACCGACGAACTGGCCTTCCGCGTCGCCGCCGAGGGCCTGAGCGGCCACAGCTATATCAGCTATCCCGGCAGCACGCCTTGGGACCCGTCCGAGCTCAAGCACAGCAGCGCGCGCGGCAAGCTGCTGTGGAAGCCCAGCACGCTGCCCGGCTTCAGCGCCAAGCTGACGGTGGCGCACCGCAAGAACAAGGGCGAATACCTGAACTATGTGGACGGCAATTATTTCGACTACGCCAATAGCCGCAAATGGATCAAGGCGCGCTATCAGGACTCCTTCAACAACACCGTCAGCACCGATCTGCAATACCAGCTCAACGACGCCTGGAGCGCCCAGTTGCTGCTGGGTCACGCCGACAATGTCAGCGCCTTCGTCGACAGCAGCGATTTCCGCATGCGGCTGGACGAGAAGAGCAATAGCGCCGAGGCGCGGCTGAACTATGCGCCGCAAGGCGGCCGGCTCAGCGGCGTGATGGGCGTGTATTACTACGACCGCGACCAGGACATGGACGCCCAGACCAGCGTGGCGGCCAAGGACAAGCTGAAGACCCAGGCCATTTACGGCGAGGCCACGCTGGCCTTGAACGACAAGTGGAGCCTGAACCTGGGCAGCCGCGTGGAGCGCGAGCGGCAGCGCCGCAACACCACGCTGCAACCGGGCCTGGCCGGCCAGAAACAGGCCGCCTACGACATCGCCGAAACCCTGTTCCTGCCCAAGGCCGGGCTCAGTTACAAATACAGCCCGGACACCACGCTGGGCTTCTCGGTGCGCAAGGGCTATAACGCCGGCGGCTCCGGCCTGGACAATAGCGACCAGTACTACACCTATGACAAGGAGGAGGTCACCGCCTACGAGGCCAGCAGCCGCTCCAGCTTGCTGGACCAGCGCCTGGACCTCAGCGCCAACGCCTTCTTCAACCAGTACACCGGCTACCAGGCCATCCTGGGTTCGCGCTTCACCAATATCCCCAAGGGCGAGAGCTACGGCCTGGAGCTGGAAGCCAAGGCGCGGGTGACGCCGCGGCTGACGCTGAGCGCCGGCCTGGGCCTGCTGGACACCAAGGTGACCGCCAGCGACGCGGCCAATCCCGGCATCCAGGGCAATCAATTCAATTACGCGCCGCACCTGACGGTGAACCTGGGCTTCAAGCAGCGGCTGGATCACGGCCTGTTCGTCGGCGGCAGCCTGAACCGGGTGGGCCGCTATTACTCCGACATCAGCAACAGCCCCAGCGGCGCCGCCGGCGATTACACCGTGGCCAACCTCAACGCCGGCTATGAAAGCGCGCGCTGGACGGTGCGCGGCTACGTCAACAATCTGAGCAACCAGGGCGTGCTGTATTCCCAGGTCAATGTGCGCGGCAATTACCTGGTGGGCGTGATCGGCGCGCCGCGCACCGTGGGCCTCAGCGTGGATTACCGCTTCTACTGATATCCCGGCTTTTGCCCTTTGTGCCCGCCGGCCTCGCGCCGCGGGCATTTTTTTCGCCCGCCGCGCTCCGCTAGCCTTTGAACAAGCGGCTCACGCCATGCGGCGCCGCAAATCGCGCAACACCTCGCGCGCCGCGTTGTGGCCCGGCGCGCCGGTGACGCCGCCGCCGGGATGGGCGCCGGCGCCGCACAGATAGAGGCCGGGAATGGGACCGCGGTAATCGGCGTGGCCCAGCATGGGCCGCGCCGAGAACAATTGGTCCAGGCCCAGCGCGCCGTGGAAGATGTCGCCGCCCACCAGGCCGAAGGTGCGCTCCAGGTCCAGCGGGCTCATGATCTGCCGCCCCAGCACCGCGGCCTTGAAGTTGGGCGCGTAGCGGCTGACGGTATCTATCATCAGATCCGCCACTTCCTCGCGGTGATCGTCCCAGCTGGCGCCGTCCGGCAGCTGCGGCGCCACGTGCTGGCAGAACAGGCTGGCCACATGCTGGCCCGGCGGCGCCAGCGACGGGTCCAGCGTCGACGGGATCAGCACTTCCACGATGGGCCGGCCGGACCAGCCGCGCTCGCGCGCGTCGTGATAGGCGCGCTCCATATAAGCCAGGCTGGGCGCGATGATGATGCCGCTGCCGTGATGCTCGGCCTGCGCCTTGCCCGGCAGGCAGCTGAAATCCGGCAGCTCGGACAGCGCCACATTCATGCGGAAAGTGCCGGAGCCGCAGCGCCAGCCCTGCATCCGGCGCAGAAAATCCGCCGGCAGCGCCGCCGGGTCCAGCAAGCGGGTGTAAAGCAGCCGCGGATTGAGATTGGACACCACCACCCGCGCGTCCAGCCGCTCGCCGCGCTCGGTCACCACGCCCACTGCGCGGCCCTTGTCCAGCAGCACCTCGCGCACCGCGCTGTCGGTGCGGATCTCCGCGCCGCGCTCGCGCGCCGAGCAGGCCATGGCCTGGGTGATGGCGCCCATGCCGCCCAGCGCGTGACCCCACGCGCCCTTGCGGCCGTTGACCTCGCCGAACACATGGTGCAGCAGCACATAGGCCGAGCCCGGCGCGTACGGGCTGGCGTAGTTGCCCACCACGCTGTCGAAGCCGTAGACCGCCTTGATCGGATCGCTGTCGAACCAGCCGTCCAGATAATCGCCGGCGGACTTGGTGAACAGGTCCAGCAGTTCGCGTTGCTGCGCCAGTTCCAGCCGGCCCAGCCGCCGTCCCAGCCGGCCGGCCTTGAACAGCTCCGGCAGCGCGTTCAGCCAGCCGCCCTCCACCGCGTTGGGCGGGGTTTGCAACACCAGCTCGCGCAGCAGCTCGGCGGCGGCGTCCAGATGCCGCGCGTAATCGTCCAGCCGCTCGGCGTCGCGGCGCGAGAAACGCGCCACTTCGGCGGCGGTGCGGCCCGGCCCCACTTTCAGATAGCCGCCGTCGTCCAGCGGCAGGAAGTTGGACAAGGGCCGCTCCACCACTTTCAAGCCGTGACGCGCCAGCTCCATGTCGCGGCTCACCCTGGGATTGAGCAGCGACACCGTGTAGGCGGCCACCGAGTTGCGGAAGCCGGGATGGAATTCCTCGGTCACCGCCGCGCCGCCCACCACGCCGCGCCGTTCCAGCACCGTCACCTTCAGCCCGGCCCGCGCCAGGTAATGGGCGCATACCAGGCCGTTATGGCCGCCGCCCACGATGATCGCGTCCCTCATCTCGCCGCTCCTCGTTCTCGTTTCCTGGGGAAGTCCCATTCTCGGATCAAGTCCGGCCAATTGCAGCGCGCAGAACGACGAACTGTCGGATATTATTGATCGCATTGACGAAAAGTCCGGCACAGCGCCAAACCGCCCACCCCGCATGGAGCCGCCATGGACGCCATCGACCAGCAATTGCTCGCGCTGCTGCGCGAAAACGCCCGCGCCCCCACCGCCGAACTGGCGCGCCGGCTGAGCCTGTCCCGCACCACGGTGCAAAGCCGCATCGAGCGGCTGGAACGCGGCGGCGTGATCCTGGGCTATAGCGTGCGCACCGGCGCCGTCCACAGCACAGCCCAGGTGCGCGCGCTGGTGATGATCGTCGCCGCGCCGCGGCTGAGCCAGGCGATAGAAAGCGCGCTGCGCCGGCTGCCTCAGGTGCGCACCCTGCATTCGGTCAGCGGCGTCCACGATTTCATCGCCGCGGTGGAAGCCGCCGGCATGGCTGAACTGGATGGGCTGGTGGACCGCATCGGCGCGCTGGACGGAGTGGAACGCACCAGCACCGCCATCCTGATGACCACGCGGATAGACCGTTGAGCGCTGAGCGACAACCCTGCCGGCCCAGTGCGGGGAACTAAGACCGCTAAATAAGCTACTAACTATCGTTAGAACATGATTGATTGATATTGGCCATTGCCGCCATTGAAATTGCTCAATGGCTTCCCACGGCAAGCTTCACTAAGCTGATCGCAACAAGTCCTTGAACACATTGACCAAAGGAGTCTGTCATGAGTAGCCCGTCCAAGTGCCCGTTCCATCAAACCGCCGGCAACCCGGCCGTAGTGAATGCCCGATCCAACCGCGACTGGTGGCCCAACCAGCTCAACCTCAACATCCTGCATCAGCACGCGCCCGCGTCCATCCCGCTGGATCCGGATTTCGATTACACCGCAGCCTTCCAACAGCTTGACTACCCCGCGCTGAAAAACGACCTCAAGGCGCTGATGACCACCTCCCAGGACTGGTGGCCGGCGGACTGGGGCCACTACGGCGGCCTGTTCATCCGCATGGCCTGGCACGATGCCGGCACCTACCGCACCGCCGACGGCCGCGGCGGCGCCAGCACCGGCAACCAGCGTTTCGCCCCGCTCAACAGCTGGCCGGACAATGGCAACCTGGACAAGGCGCGCCGTCTGCTGTGGCCGATCAAGCAAAAATACGGCAAGCAGATTTCCTGGGCCGACCTGATGATCCTGGCCGGCAACGTGGCGCTGGAATCCATGGGCTTCAAGACCTTCGGCTTCGGCGGCGGCCGCAAGGATATCTGGCAGCCGGAAGAGGACGTCTACTGGGGCGCGGAAACCAAATGGCTGGCCACCAGCACCGAAGCCAACAGCCGCTACTCCGGCGACCGCCAGCTGGACAATCCGCTGGCCGCGGTGCAGATGGGCCTGATCTATGTGAACCCGGAAGGCCCGGACGGCAATCCGGACCCGCTGGCCTCCGGCCGCGACGTGCGCGAGACCTTCGCCCGCATGGCGATGAACGATGAAGAAACCGTGGCGCTGGTGGCCGGCGGCCACACCTTCGGCAAGGCCCACGGCGCCGGCGATCCGGCATTGGTGGGTCCGGAGCCGGAAGCCGCGCCGCTGGAAGCGCAAGGCCTGGGCTGGATCAACCGCTTCGGCGACGGCAAGGGCGAATACACCACCACCAGCGGCATCGAGGGCGCGTGGAAGCCCAACCCGACGCAATGGGACAACGGCTATTTCGACATGCTGTTCGGCTACGACTGGGAGCTGACCAAGAGCCCGGCCGGCGCCCATCAATGGGTGGCCAAGAACGTCAAGCCGGAACACCTGATCCCGGACGCTCACAACCCGGCGAAGAAACACCCGCCGATGATGACCACCGCCGATCTGTCGCTGCGCTTCGACCCGATTTACGAGCCGATCGCTCGCCGCTTCCATCAGGACCCGGCCGCCTTCGCCGACGCCTTCGCCCGCGCCTGGTTCAAGCTGACCCACCGCGACATGGGCCCCAAAACGCTGTACCTGGGGCCGGAAGTGCCGGCCGAGGACTTGATCTGGCAAGATCCGCTGCCGGCCGCCTGTCAGCCGCAGATCAACGAGGCGGACATCGCCGCGCTCAAGGCCAAGGTGCTGGCCTCCGGCCTGTCCGTCAGCGAACTGGTATCCACCGCCTGGGCTTCCGCCTCCACCTTCCGCGGTTCCGACAAGCGCGGCGGCGCCAATGGCGCCCGCATCCGCCTGGCGCCGCAAAAGGACTGGGCGGTGAACCAGCCGGCGCAGCTGGCCCGCGTGCTGGACGCGCTGGAAGCCATCCGCCGCGATTTCAACGCCGCGCAGAGCGGCGGCAAGCAAGTGTCGCTGGCCGACCTGATCGTGCTGGCCGGCGGCGCGGCGGTGGAAGCCGCCGCCAAGGCCGGCGGCGTCAACATCAGCGTGCCGTTCGCGCCGGGCCGCACCGACGCCAGCCAGGAGCAGACCGATGTGGAGTCGTTCTGCGTGCTGGAGCCGCAGGCGGACGGCTTCCGCAACTATCAGCAGCAGGCTTTCTCGATGCCGGCGGAGGCGCTGCTGGTGGACAAGGCGCAGCTGCTGACGCTGAGCGCGCCGGAAATGACGGTGCTGGTGGGCGGCCTGCGCGTGCTGGGCGCCAATGTCGACAAGGCGCCGCACGGGGTGTTCACCAGCCGGCCGGGCGTGCTGAGCAATGACTTCTTTGTCAATCTGCTCGATATGGGCGTGGCCTGGCAGCCGACTTCCGCCGCCAATGAGTTGTACGAGGGCCGCGATCGCAAGACCGGCGCGCCCAAATGGACCGGCAGCCGCGTGGACCTGGTGTTCGGCTCCAACTCGCAACTGCGGGCGCTGGTCGAGGTCTACGCCCAAAACGGCGGGCAGCAAAAGTTTGTCCGCGACTTCGTCGCCGCCTGGAACAAGGTGATGAATCTGGACCGCTTCGATCTGAAATAAGCGCGGCTCACCCCCGCAAGCAACACGCGGCCCTTGGGCCGCGTGTTTTTTTGCGCCGCCGCGGCGCGCGCATAAAAAAACGAACCGCCGATCAAGGCGGTTCGTTGCATGGTTCCGACGCCGGATCAAGCTCCGGTGGCGATCTCGGCGCAGACTTCTTGCCGCCAGATCACCGAAGCCAGCTTCATCCGCTTGTCGAACAGCAGCTTGTACTGGCAAACCTGGGTTTGCTCGCCGCCCTTGGCGGTCAGGTTCAGCACATAATCCCACTCGCGCACATCGATCATGCCTTCGGCGAAGTGCGGACGGCCGATCAAGCCGTAAACCTGTTCCTTGCTCAGGCCTGGCTTCACCTGGGCCAGATTGGCGAGGTTGGGCACGCTGCCTTCCGGCTGCCAGCGATTGTTTTCAATGCTGGGCCATACCGGGCTCGCCTGTTCGGCCAGATGGCCGTCGTCATTGATCTTGCTCAGGCGGCTGGTGCCGCAACCCACCAGGGCCGCGCCGGCCGCAGCCAGCAACAGATAGCGGAAAGTGCCGCCAAATACCGATTTTTTCATCATATATGTCATTCAATATCAGCTGATTGATCTTGCTTGCCGCTTACCACTGGAAGCCAGCGCCGATGCTGGCGCCGCCCTGACCGCGGGTATTGGCGGAACCGGAGAATTTCACCACCCAGCGGCCGTTGTCGGACAGCGCGGACACGCCCACCGCGAGGGCGGATTCGCCGCCGGTGGTCGCCGTGGCCACCGCCAGCATGCTCTTGCCGGGCAGGAAGGCCTGCGGCAGGCCGGCCATGGCCATCGCGCCGGCCGCGGCGCCCAGCGCATCGCGGCGCGTATCGGACAGATCGGAGCGGAGTTGGCTGATCTGCTGCTGATTATTGAAGTTGGCCGCATTCAGCTGGTTCACGTTCACCGCGTCCGTGCCCTGCACGCCCGCTTCCACATTGTGGATGGTCACCGGCCGGCTGCTGTCCCCGCCCACCAGGGTCACGTCGTTGCCGGCGTTGTTCGTCGTCGTCCGGCCGGTGGAATCGGAATATTGCATCGGGCTGTTTCGCTGCAAATGGTCGATCGCATCGCCGACATTGTTCACGGTGTTGCCGTAAACCTTGTAGCTAGGCTGGCTCACTTCGCCGGTCTGGGCGTTGTAGCTGGAGCCGCCGCCCAAGGCCGCGGCGGTGCCGCTCCCGACATTGTTCACCTTGGTGTTCAGGCTCTGCACCGCCTGATTGGTCGCATTCAGCTGGCTGCCGTTCACCGCGTCGGTGCTGCTGGCGCTCACCCGGCCCGCGGCGACATTGCTGATCTGCCGCTCATTGCCCACGCTGCCCACGCTCACCACGCTGGAAGGCGCCGCGCCGGCATAGTTGTAAGTCACGCCGTTCACCACGCCGCTGGCGGTGGGATTGGCCGCCGCGGTCTGGCTATTGGCGCCCAGGGCCACGTCGTTGGCATTGTTGGCCTTGGCATTGCTGCCCAGCGCCAGCGCATTGTTGGCGTTGGCGGAGGCATTGTTGCCCACCGCCACCGTATTGCTGGCATTGGTGTTGGAGCCGGCGTTGTTGCCGATAGCCACATTATTGCTGCCGGACACATTCTGGCCGGCCTGATTGCCGGCGGCGAAGTTGCCGTTGCCGGTCACGCCGCGACCGGCGTAGTTGCCCACCGCGGCATTGTTGTCACCCGTGACATTGCTGCCGGCGTACGCGCCGTTGGCGGTATTGTTGTTGCCATTGATGTTCCAGCCGGAGAAGGTGCCGCTGCTGGTGTTGTAGTTGCCGGTGACATTGCGGTTGGAGTTGTCGCCCAGGCCGGTGTTGAAATCGCCCTTGATATCCTGGCCGGAGTTGGCGCCGCTGCCGGTGTTGCCGGTGCCGGTGACATTGCGGATGGTGTTGATGCCGGAGCCGACGTTGGCGTCGCCGGTCACGTTGTAGCCAGAGTCATTGCCCATGAAGGCGTTGTTGTTGCCCGTCACATTGGTGCCGGCGTTCTGGCCGATCGAGGTATTGTAGCCCCCAGTCACATTCACCCCGGCGGTAGCGCCAAAGGCCGAGTTATTGGTGCCGTTCATATTGCTGCCGGCGCCCACGCCATAGATGGTGTTATTGCTATTGGTCGCCACTGCCGGGTCCACCGCGCCGGCGCCATAGACATTATTCGTGCCGACGCTGGAAATCGCGTCGGCATTGGCCGGCACGGCCCAGGAACAGGCCACGGCCAGGCTCAATGCGCTCAGCGCGAAAGAAGGTGCGAGCAGACGCTTTGCTACGGATACTTTATTACTCATTTCACAGACCACATTCTTCAAATTGATGGAATTCACTTAAGGCAAGTCTCTGCAGGCAAGCCCGCCGCCGGCTTCAGGCTTGGAGCCCATCTCCGGCCGCGGTTCGGTCCAGGGGCGCGACGCGGTTATACCGACGGCGCTGGCTTGTCTCTGCATTCGGGCATTCCGCTTACGACAAACCGCGCTCGAGAAGAAATAAGCTTGCATGCTCTTCTTCGGCGCGGTTCGTTATGCTATGTCCTTGATTTTTTGTGAATCCTAACATCTTGTTAGAACTTGTGAAAATTGAAATAAATGAATTGATTGATTCGTTTTAGCTATCAATCGCAGTAAATGATAATGAAAATCAAATAAAGTTCTGTCGCCACCACGCAAGAGATGGCGGCGAGATCACGCAGCCGCCGCGCTGTTTTGAGATAATCCGATGCTTTCTTGACCCAATAAGGCCATGTCCATGCCTCCTCCAGGCCATCCACCACTCACGCCGTCTTGGCCCATCCATAGGCTGAGTCCGCGCGACATCTCCGCCGGCTGGCTGGATGCCTTCCAGCGTCGTCAGGATGTCCAGTTGGTTTACCGCGCCAGCGCCGCCGGCAAACGCAGCGTGGCCGAGCCCTTCATCGACGACTGGTCATCTGCGGAGCGACGCGAGCTGGCGCGGGAATTGGCGCGTATCGCCGCCGACGGCGCGGTATTGGCGGTGGAAATCGATGGCATCCTGGCCGGCTTCGCCGCCATAGACCCGCAAGCGCTGGGTCCGGACGGCGGCTACCGGCAACTAAAGGAACTGCAGGTGGATCGCCGTTGGCGCGGCCAGGGCCTGGGGCGCGCACTGCTGGCCGCCAGCGCCGCGGCCGGCCGCGAACTGGGCGCGGACGCGCTCTATATCTCCTCGCACTCCGCCGTGGAAACCGTCGCCTTCTACGAGGCTTGCGGCTGCGTGCCGGCCCGCTGGCTGCATGCGCCGCAACTGGCGCTGGAACCGTTTGACTGGCAGATGGAGCTGGCGCTTTCCGGGCAGAGCATTGATTTGATTCAGCTATCCCATTAAAATAAGGACCGCTCGTTTCCGAGCGCCCTTCTTTATCCTCGCACAAGGCTTTGCATGTTGGAGATTGCAGCAATCCGATAACGCAGCCCGGTTTTCCGGCTGGCCGTTATCAAAATGTTCATTAGCTGGTAGCGCCCGCATCGCGGCAGCTGCCTGTTTTGCATTTGATTGCCGAATGATAATCCAATATGAATATCTCCAAGCCGGAGCAAAGGACTTTGCACGTCCTGGCCAAAGGCGGCCGCATCGCGCAGCTGCGCGACGACGCCGGTCGTATCGCCACCGTTGAATGCTATACCCGCGAAGGGTATCTGCTGTCCGACTGCACCCTCACCGTGTTTCAGAAACTCAGGGCCAAACGCCTGATCAGCTCCAAGAACGGCCAGCCCTATCTGATCAACAAGGCCGGCCTGCGCGCCGTGCGCGGCCAACTCGATAACCAATGAACACCGCCGCCGCGCGGCCGATCGCTCCAGAGCGGCGGCCGCGCCGGCGTGCGCAAGGAAAACACAATGAAACTGATGCTGAGAAACGAACAGAGCCGCGACATCGACGCCATCTTCGAACTGACCCGCGCCGCCTTCCTCGCCAAAGAGCACTCCAGCCATACCGAGCAATTCATCGTCAACGCGCTGCGCCGCAGCGGCCAGCTCACACTGTCCATCGTGGCGCTGGAAGGCGAGCGGCTGCTGGGGCACATCGCCGCCTCGCCGGTGCTCATCTCCTCCGGCGCCGCCGGCTGGCATGGCATCGGCCCGGTATCCGTGCACCCGCAACGGCAGGGCCAGGGCATAGGCAGCCTGCTGATCAAACAGGCGCTGACCGCGCTGCGCGAGCTGGGCTCACAAGGTTGCGTGGTGCTGGGCAGCCCCGGCTACTACGCGCGCTTCGGCTTCCAGGCCCTGCCGGGCCTGACCCTGCCGGGCGTGCCGACGGAGTACTTCATGGCGCAAAGTTTCACTGCGCGCTTGCCCGGCGGCGAGGTCAGCTATCACCCGGCGTTCAAGGCCAACGCCTGAGAAGCTGTTTACGATCTGCTGCGCGTCGTGGAGCGTTACACGGTGAGTACGGCTTCAGAATGCTCATGTACCACTTGTACATTCCGCTTTTTCGCTCGTTTTCGCCTTGTCTCGCTCTTGCTCGCGAGATCGTAAACGCGTTCTAAACACGCACGACGGGCCGCTCTTGGAGCGGCCTGTCCGGCTGTGCCGTGCAAGGACGCCCCCGCCAGACACCATTACCAAATCATATGAACGCCTTAAAAAGCCTAGCGTAATCCATTGACCTGCTTGCGCCGTTAATCAATCAATATAATTGAATGACTTTTAAATAACTGTTAATACTGCCAGTATCTACGCCCGCGCCAACAGACAAGAATGCCTCCGCTTATTTAACAAGCAAATTATCTCAACGTGCTTCTTAAAAACGGAAAGGCACCCACCATGGCCAACACCCCCGAAGATGACAAACTCGCCAGCCTCAATCCCAGCCTCAATCGCCGACAACTACTGCTTGGCGCCGGAGCCGGCACCGCCAGCCTGCTGCTCCCCTCACCCGCTTCCGCGTCCATCCTCATGGAAGCGAAATACAAGCTGCTAGTGCCGGAAATATTCAAACCCGTCTCCCGCCCACCCGGCTACACCCCAAATCTGGTGATAGGCTCCGGCTTCGGCGGCGCCATTTCCGCGCTGCGCCTGGCGCAGGCCGGCCAGCAGGTCACGGTGCTGGAACGTGGCCATCGCTGGCCCAAAGACCCATGGCGCAATATCTTCTCCAACGACACCCTGCCCGATGGGCGCGCGTTCTGGCATCGCAAGGATGCCAAGATGCTGACGGGCATACGCACGTATTTCGATTATTTCGGCGGCGTGCTGGATTCAAGCGACTACCCCAATATGAATGTCTGGCGCGGCGCCTGCGTCGGCGGGGGCTCGGTGGTGTTCACCGGCGTCATGATCCAGCCGCAAAAGCAATACTTCGAAGCGCTGTTCGGCGACCGGGTCAGCTACGAGGAGATGGACCGCAGCTATTATCCGCGGGTCCGGCAAATGCTGAACTTGAACGCCATGCCGGCCGACATCTACCGCAGCAAGCCCTTCCACCACTCGCGCGTTTGGGATGAGCACGTGCGCAAAGCCGGCTACCTCACCACGCCCAACGACTCCATTTTCAACTGGGAAGTGATCCGCCAGGAACTGCGCGGGCAATCCAGGCCCTCCGCCACCATCGGCTTGTCCAATCACGGCAACTCGAACGGCGCCAAGTTCGACCTGAACCAGAACTACCTGGCGCAGGCACAGGCCACCGGCCGCGCCGCCATCTACCCCGGCCATGAGGTGCTCAGCATCGCCTGGGACGGCAGCCGCTACGAGGTCGACGTCATCAAGCGCCATCCCAGCGGCCGTCAGCTGGAGCGTTACCGGCTCAGCTGCGATCGGCTCTTTCTCGCCGCCGGTTCGATAGGCAGCTCGGAACTGCTGGTCAAGGCGCGCGCGCAAGGCACTTTGCGCAATCTCAACGAGCATGTCGGCCAAGGCTGGGGCAGCAATGGCAGCACCATCGTCGTGCGCAGTCTCAGCACGCTATCGCTGGCGACGCAAGCCACCCCCAGCGCTTCGCGCATTCACGACCCCAGCCGTGGACTGCCGTTCACGCTGGAAAACTGGTACGTGCCCGGGCTGCCCACCGATTTGACCACCGTGATCGGCTCGCTGGGCATCGCCTTTGACCAAAGCAACCGCGGCCACTTCAGCTACAACCCCGCCACCGACCGGGTGGTACTGAACTGGCCGCGGCAAGGCAATGCCGACAGCGTTGCCGCGGCCAAGGCGGTGAACCGGAAAATCGCCGACGCCACCAACTCCATCCCTGGTTTTCCAGGGATTATCGACGATGTCACCGGCCTGAACTGGACCGCGCACCCGCTGGGCGGCGCGGTGCTAGGCAAGGCGACCGACAACTGGGGACGCGTCATCGGCCATCCTGGCCTGTACGTGATGGACGGCGCGCTGATTCCCGGCAGCACCGGCGCGGTCAACCCCTCGCTGACCATCTCCGCGCTGGCGGAACGCAATATCGAGCACATCATTAAAAACGGCGGCTAAGGAGCTTGAGCTCTCCATGCCCCGACGGCGCGGGACGCCGGCTAGGCCCGCGTCGTTGTTTGCAATAAGCGCGCCGTTCCCGCCAGCGACAAGCTCAAGGCGGCGGCGGCGCGCCGTCGCATCCCCGGCTCCCACGCCCGCAAAGCGGCGGCCGCCTCGGCCGCCGTTCCCGCCCGCGCCAAGGCCTGGGCCAGTGCCGCGCCATCGCACAGCGCGGTATTGGCGCCCAAGCCGCCGGCCGGGCTCATCGCGTGGATCGCATCGCCCAGCAAGGCCACGCGTTCGCAGCGCCAGACCGGCACCTCGGCGC
>NZ_JAJOHW010000110.1 GCF_021129195.1 Chromobacterium aquaticum
TGAATAACAAAGAGCCGCGCAATGCGCGGCTCTTTGTTATTCACGGGGCCCTGCCGGCGTTTAAACGCCGGACTTCAATTGCAGCAAGTCCCAGCGATTGCCGTACAAATCCTCGAACACCACCACGGTGCCATATGCTTCCTCGCGCGGCTGCTCGCTAAAGCTCACGCCCGCCGCCGCCATGCGGCGGTAATCGCGCCAGAAATCGTCGGTATGCAGGAAGAAACCGACGCGGCCGCCGGTCTGCGTGCCCACCACCGCCTGCTGCCGCGCATTGCTCGCCTTGGCCAGCAGCAGCGCGCACTCGCTCGCCCCCGGCGGCGCCACGCGCACCCAGCGCTTGTCCTCGCCCTGCCGTTCGTCCTCCAGCAACACAAAACCCAACTTGTCGACATACCAGGCGATGGCTTCATCGTAATCCGTCACCACCAGGGCGATCGAACCCAAAAACTGTTTCATCTCACGCTCCAAACAAAAACGGCGTCCCCGAGGACGCCGTGACCCGCCTAGCCAAGCCCCAGTGGGCCAAGCCGACAGCGCTTACTTGCCGATATGCGGCGCCAGCGTGTGCAGCAGCTGCGCCAGCACTTTCGGGTTGGCGGCGACGATGTCGCCGGACTCCAGCCAGCCCTGCTCGCCGGACAAGTCGGTGACGATGCCGCCCGCTTCCTGCACGATCAGGCTGCCTGCGGCGATGTCCCAAGGCTTGAGGTTCAGTTCCCAGAAGCCTTCCACGCGGCCGCAAGCCACATTGCACAAGTCCAGCGAGGCCGCGCCTTCGCGGCGCACGCCGGCGGTCTTGGCCAGCACATCCTTGAGCATGCCCAGGTATTGGTCGATATAGCTTTGGTCGGACACCGGGAAACCGGTGGCGATCACGCATTCATTCATCATGAAGCGCTTGGACACGCGGATGCGGCGATCGTTGAGGAAGGCGCCGACGCCGCGCGAGGCGGTGAACAGATCGTTGCGGTTGGGGTCGAAGACCACGGCTTGCTGCACCTGGCCCTTGTGCGCCAGCGCGATGGAAATCGCGTACTGCGGGTGGCCATGCAAGAAGTTGGTAGTGCCGTCGATGGGATCGATGATCCACTCGTATTCCGAGGAACCGATGCCTTTCGCGCCGGACTCTTCTGCTAGAATCGCGTGCTTGGGATAAGCTTCCAGAATGGAAGCGATGATGGACTCTTCCGCGGCGCGGTCCACTTCGGTCACGAAGTCATTGTGTTTCTTGCGCTCTACGCGCACCGCGTCGAGATTCAGCGACGCGCGCTGGATGACACTGCCGGCGCGGCGAGCGGCTTTCACCGCGACATTGAGCATCGGATGCATTGACGGCCTCTACACTTTCAACCATGACAGACGTCCGCCACATGACGCGACGTCTGCTAGTAACAATCTGGGTTAAGGAACAAGAAAAACCCGGCGCAATCGGGCAAGGCGACATGCCTGCCCATCCGGCAAGCGCTGGCCTTGCGCGCAAAACGGCGCGCGGGCTTTTCGATAAGCCGGCTATTTTAATGTGAAACTGCTGATGAATAAACCCCAAGTACCTGATTTTCTGAAAAACATTCGCGTGGTGTTGGCGCGGCCCAACCATCCGGGCAATATCGGCTCCGCCGCGCGGGCGATGAAGACCATGGGCCTGAGCCGGCTGTATCTGGTTGAACCCAAAGTGTTTCCCAGCGACGAAGCCAATACCCTGGCCTCCGGCGCGGTGGATCTGCTGGAGCAGGCCACCGTGGTGTCCAGCCTGGCCGAGGCCTTGCAAGACGTCACCATCGCCTGCGCGCTGACCAGCCGCCGCCGCGAGCTGACCACCCCGCTGTCCACCCCGCGCCAGACCACGCCGGAATTGGTGGCGCGCGCCCGCGCCGGCGAACAGGTGGCCCTGGTGTTCGGCAATGAAACCTTCGGCCTGTCGATCGAAGAAGTCGAGCAATGCAATCGCCTGGTCACCATTCCCGGCAACCCGGACTACTTCTCGCTGAACCTGGCGATGGCGGTGCAGGTGATGACTTATGAGCTGTTCAGCCACACCGGCGTGGACGTCGACTACCTGCGCGCGGACAGCGACGCGGCGGCGCTGGGCGAGGTGGAAGGCTTCTGCGGCCACCTGGAACAGACCATGGACAAGATAGGCTATTTCCGCCGCCGCAACAGCGAGCGGATGATGCGCCGGATGCGCACCCTGTTCAACCGCGCCGGCCTGCTGCGCGAGGAAATCGACATCCTGCGCGGCTTCCTCAAACAGGTTCAGCGCGCCGCCGACGGCGAAGTCCGCCGCGATGCCCCCGCCAAGGATGACGACTAAGCCGCTGTTCACCCTGCCCTACGCGCACCCGGCGGTGCGCGATCTGGCTTTTCTGCTGACCGCCCCGGCGCCGTGGAACAGCGGCGCCGACATCGCGCCGCAACGGCTGCTGGGCGCCGACGGCCCGGCACTGCTGCAAGCGCTGGACGCCGATCCGGCCGAACTGCACGGCTGGCTGGCGCGCCAGCCCACCCGCCGCCTCGGCCATTACGCGGAACGGCTGCTATCGTTCTGGTTCCGGCTGGCGCCGCATATCCAGCTGCTTGCCAACAATCTGCCGGTGCGCGGCCCGGACGGCCGCACCATCGGCGAGTTCGACTTCCTGCTGCGTCTCGACGGCCAGCCGCTGCACCTGGAAACCGCCAGCAAGTTCTACCTCCAGCTGGGCCGCGACGCGGACACCCTGACCGGCCCCAGCCTGCGCGACGCCTGGGCCTTGAAAGCCCGTAAATTGCAAACCCAGCTGCGCCTATCTCGCCACCCGGCGGCCCAAGCCATGCTGCCGTCGGGTTTTGCCGGCTGCGCGGTAGGCGCCCGGCTCAGCGGCTGGCTGTTCCACGCCCTGGACACCGCGCCGGAACCGCCGCCGCAGGCCCAACCGCTATACGGGCAATACTGGCCGCTGCGCGGCGAATGGCCGGCCTCCAGCACGGCCTCGCGCTGGGCCTGGCTGCCCAGACTGAGCTGGCTGGCGCCGGCGCGGCTTGGCTTCGAACAGACCCATACCGCGGCGGCATTGCGCGCGCAGCTGGAACAGGCGGCGGCGCCGCAATTGCTGGCGGAGCTGCAAGCCGGCGCCGATGCTTGCTGGCATGAAGTGGCGCGCGGCTTCGCCGTGCCACCCGGCTGGCCGCAGGAAGCGCCCTTGTCGCGGCTATTGGAACAAATCGCCGGCAGCCCTAGCCCATGAAAAAAGGCAGGCTCATGGCCTGCCTTTAGCAATGCGGCGCTGCGCGTTCAATGCCCGTTGGCGTGCGCGCAACCGGAGATCAGCGCCTTGAGCTCATCCACCATCACCAGCTGGATATGCTTATGGTCTACCGTGATCCAGCCTTGCTGCTGGAACTTGGACAACGTGCGGCTGACGGTTTCCAGTTTCAGGCCCAGGAAGCTGCCGATTTCCTCACGGCTCATGCGCAGGATGAAATCATTGGCGGCGAAGCCACGAGTGGACAGACGCTGCGACAGATTGAGCAGGAAGGCGGCCAAGCGCTCCTCCGCCTTCATGTTGCCCAATAGCAACATTACATTCTGATCACGAACGATTTCGCGGCTCATCAAGCGGTAGAAATGGTGCTGCAGCGTGGGAATTTCGCGTCCCAGGCTCTCCATGCGGCTGAACGGCAGTTCGCACACCTCGCTGTCTTCCAGCGCAATGGCGTCGCAACCGTGTACATTGGCGGAAATGCCGTCCAGGCCCATCAATTCGCCGGACATATGGAAGCCGGTGACCTGTTCACGGCCGTCCTGGCTGGCGACGCTGGTCTTGAAGAAGCCGGTGCGCACCGCGAACAGCGAACGGAAGCCCTCGCCGCTGCGGAACAGGTACTCGCCGCGCTTCAAACGGCGGCTCTGGCGGATCACCGCGTCAAGCTGGGTCAACTCCTCGCGGTTGAGCCCAACCGGCAGACAGAGTTCCTTCAGGCTGCAGTTGGAGCAGGAGACCTTCAGGTTATGCAAAGAGATATGGTTCTGATCGGACATGGCATGTTTAGTGCAAGCTTGCGCTGAAGCTTGACCCTTATCAAAGCGAAATTCGCAGGATTTCCGCAAATTTACCAGTCCACCAGAGGTTTTGCTATCCAAATACGACATGAAGACCACCCACCCATTTTCTCCTGCCCATTTTGAATTCGACCGCGCGCTGATCGAGCGCCTCGACGGGACAGGTCCTAGATATACGTCATACCCGACTGCGGATCGCTTTACGCCGGGTTTCGCCGAAACAGACTACATCCACTGGCTACGGCAGCGCAGCATCGGCGCCAACCGTAAACCTTTATCATTGTACGCTCATATACCTTTTTGCAACACTATCTGCTACTACTGCGGTTGCAACAAGATCATCACCAAGGACAGCAGCAAGGCTGACTTGTACCTGGACTATCTGGAAAAAGAAGTCCGCATGGTCGCCTCCTGTCTGGGGCGCCGCGAGCAGGTGATACAGCTGCATTTCGGCGGCGGCACCCCCACCTTCTTGTCCGACGCGCAACTGGAACGACTGATGACCTTGCTCAAGACTCATTTCGAGTTCTTGAAGGAGGGGGAGTATTCCATAGAAATAGACCCGCGCAAAGTCAGCGCCGCGACAATCTTCAAGCTGGCCGAACTCGGCTTCAACCGCATCAGCGTCGGCATTCAGGACTTTGAGCCGGCGGTGCAGCAGGCGGTGAACCGGGTGCAGTCAGAAGAGGAAACGCTGGAGGTGATCCAGGCCGCGCGCGATGCCGGCTTCAAGTCGGTCAGCGTAGACCTGATCTACGGCCTGCCGCTGCAGACCCGGGAATCGGTGCGCCGCACGCTGGACAAAGTGATCGCCATCGGGCCGGACCGGCTGGCGCTGTACAACTACGCCCACCTGCCCACCGTGTTCATGCCTCAGCGCCGCATCAACGAGGCCGACCTGCCCTCGGCGGAAACCAAACTGGATATTCTGCAAGACTCGGTGCAGCGCCTGGCCGACGCCGGCTATGTCTTCATCGGCATGGACCACTTCGCCAAGCCGGACGACGAGCTGGCCACCGCGCTGCGCCAAGGCCGGCTGCAGCGCAATTTCCAGGGCTATTCCACCCACGCCGACTGCGACATGATAGGTCTTGGCGTGTCGTCAATCGGCAAGGTCGGCCCCTGCTACAGTCAGAGCGCCAAGGATCTGGACAGCTACTACGCGGCGCTGGACAGCGGCCACCTGCCGGTATTGCGCGGGCTGACGCTGGACAATGACGACATCCTGCGCCGCAGTATCATCCAGGGCCTGATGTGCCGCTTCTCGCTGTCGGTGGAGGCGCTGGAGGAAATCCACGGCATCAACTTCGCCGAGTACTTCGCCGAAGAACTGCCGCAGATCCGCGAGTTCCAGCAACTAGGCCTGCTGTCCTTCGACGGCGACTTCATCATGGTGGAACCCAGGGGGCGCTTCCTGATCCGCAATATCGCGATGATCTTCGACCGCCACCTGCGCGAGCGCCGCACTCAGGCGCGCTACTCCAAGACCATTTGAGCTTGCTCCACAGCAAAACAGCCCGCGTCGAAACGCGGGCTGTTTATCGTTGGAACCAGGTTCAGACTTACCAGATGTCTTTTTCCACCTTGGCCGCCAGTTCCGGGTAATCCGCCACCTTGAACACCGGAGTGGACTCGCCCTGCTTCAACTGGCGCTCGTAATCCTTCAGCACGATGAAGAAATAGCGCGACAGCAGCACGATGGCCACCAGATTGATCAAGGCCATCAAGCCCATGGCGAAGTCGGCCATGTCCCATACCAACGGCAGACTGGCCACCGCGCCGAACATCACCATCGCCAGCACGATCAGGCGGAAAGCCAGCAATATCCGCTTGTTGCTGCGGATGAACTCGACATTGCCCTCGGCATAGGCGTAATTGCCGATGATGGTGGAAAACGCGAACAGGAACATCGCCACCGCCAAGAAGGACGCGCCTATCGGCCCGAACTGCGCCTCGATCGCCTTCTGCGTCAGCGCCACGCCGCTCAAGCCCTGGTCGTGCACGCCGGACAACAGGATGATGGCCGCGGTGGCGGTACAAATCACCATGGTGTCGATGAAGACGCCGAACATCTGGATCGCGCCCTGGCTGGCCGGATGGCGCGAAGTCGCCGTCGCCGCCGCGTTGGGGGCGGAGCCCATGCCGGCCTCGTTGGAGAACAGGCCGCGCTTGATGCCCAGCATCATCGCCTGGCTCACCGCGTAGCCGGCGAAGCCGCCCGCCGCTTGCTCCAGGCCGAAGGCGCTCTTGACGATCAGCACGATCAGGCCCGGCAGCTCGGCGGCATGCACCGCCAGCACATAGAAGGTCATCAGCAGGTAAATCGCCGCCATTACCGGCACCAGCCATTCCGCCACCCGCGCCACCGAACGGATGCCGCCAAAGATGATGGGGGCGGTCATCACCACCAGCGCCACGCCCACCATATAGCGGTTCCAGCCCCAGGCGCCCTCGGTGGCCGCCACGATGGAGTTGGCCTGCACCGCGTTGAACACCAGGCCGAAGGCCAGAATCAGGCACAACGCGAAGACCACGCCCAGCCAGCGCTGGCCCAGGCCTTTTTGAATGTAATAGGCCGGGCCGCCGCGGAAGGTATCGTCATGGTGATTGGTCTTGAACAGCTGCGCCAGGGTCGACTCGGCAAAAGCGCTGGCCATGCCCAGCATCGCGGTCAGCCACATCCAGAACACCGCGCCGGGACCGCCGGCGGCGATGGCGATGGCCACGCCGGCGATATTGCCGGTGCCCACCCGGCTGGCGAGGCCGGTGGCAAAGGCCTGGAACGGCGAGATGTCGCCCTTGCTGCGGTGGCCGCCACGGCCCCCCATCATTTCGCGCCAGCCGCGCGCGAACAGCCGCAGCTGCAACAGGCCGGAGCGCAGCGAGAAATACACACCGACGGCCAGCAGCAGGCCGATCAGCACCTTGCCCCAAATCACATCATTGGCGGCATTGATAAAAGAATGAAGCAACTCCATGATTCCTCTTAAAGCTCTGAGCGTGACAATCTGGAAATGGGCGACGCGCGCCGGAAGGATTTCAGACTGGAAGGTTGGTTTCTGCCCCGGTCTTGATGCCGGGATGAGGGCTTATCACGGGTTCACGATCTGCTGCGCGTCGTGAGACGTCACACGATGAATGCGGCTCTGAAATGCTCATGCGCCAAGCACATTCCGCTTCCTCAGCCATTTTCGCCTTGTCTCGCTCTTGCCCGCGAGATCGTGAATCGGCTCTAAAACCCTGAATCGAGCCGCCGCGGCGATCGTCACGCGGGCCGATATGGGCGGCTCAAACGCACCAGAACAGACTGAGCGATGACGCTATTTTGTCAGACTGTTTCCATGCGAAACCCGGCGAATTTAGCAAAATAGAGTGTTTGCTGGCAATGGAATTCACACGCGGTCGCTCTGCCTCCACCACCGCGCAAGCAACACCATAAGCATATTTATTCAGCTGTTATTCCTGACAGCGTCCGACGCGGCAAAACACCAATAGCATTTTAAATGACCAAGGCATTTTTTTGGCAAGCCATGCCAATAACGCCCAGCAGGCGTCGCACTGCACTGCGCTTCTGGCTGATATAGCCCTTAGTCATTGCCAAGCTTGCCGTCCATCGCTCAGCTCTCTTGCCCGAAAATTGCCTATTCTGGTACAGACACGGCCAAGAACCCTATTGCGGGCGCCGCCGCCATCGCCGGGAGCGAGATGATGACAACACCCATGGTAAGGTTGATGCAAGGTCTGAGCTACCCCAGCCGTTTCGCGCTGATCGGCGCGGTATTCGCGGCGGCCCTGCTCTATATGGTGTACGGCCTGTACCGCACCAATCAGGACAATATCGACTTCTCGCAAAAAGAAAGAGTGGGCGTCGCCTACATCCAGCCGCTGAACCGGGTGCTGGGCGCGCTGGAACTGGCGCAGGACCTGGCGGTGCGAGCCGCGCAGGGCAACGCCGCCGCCAAGGCCGCACAGCCGGAGGCCGTGGCCCGACTCGACCAGGCATGGACGCAGTTGCAAAACGCCCATGCCCAATCCGGCGGCGCCCTGCAGAGCGAAGACGCCTGGAAAACCGCCAGCGCGGCGCGCGCGGCGCTCGCGCAACTGGGCAGCGCCCCGCCCGACAAGATCATCGCCGGTTTCGACAATGCCGCCGACAAACTCAACACCCTGCTGGGCGTCGCCAGCGACAACTCCAACCTGACGCTGGACCCGGACATCGACAGCTACTACCTGATGGACGCGGCCACCACCAAGCTGCCGACGCTGGCCAACACCATAGGCGAGGCGCTGGCCTGGGCCGCCAAGCCCGAAACTGGGCAAGCGCTGACGCCGGCCGAGCGCGACCGTCTGGTCGAATTGCGCCCGCTGATCAGCAGCGCGCTGGACGGCCTGAACAGCGACCTGGCCAAGGCCCAGGCCTATAATTCCGCGGTCAAGAGCACGCTGGACGCCGACAATCAGCAATTGGCAGCCTTCCGCCAGCTGCAAGTGACGGCCATAGACGGCGCGGTGGCGGGCAAGAC
The DNA here is from genome assembly GCF_021129195.1 of Chromobacterium aquaticum. Classification (GTDB taxonomy): domain Bacteria; phylum Pseudomonadota; class Gammaproteobacteria; order Burkholderiales; family Chromobacteriaceae; genus Chromobacterium; species Chromobacterium aquaticum. Next base: position 8,563 of record NZ_JAJOHW010000110.1, read on the forward strand.
CGGCTCGGCGCTGGGCGTGGCCGGCCTGGCGGCGCGCAGCGCCAGTGTCATCACCCATTTCAGCGATAGCGCGCTGCAGAACCTGGATGGCTTGCTGCAGGCCCGCATCGGACGGATGCAAGGCCAGCGCAATCTGTATATCGGCATCGGCCTCGCCACCATGTTGCTGGCCAGCTTCCTGTTCCATCAGCTCTATCTATCCATCACGCTGCAACTGGGCGGCGAGCCCTTCTATGTGCAAAGCGTGGTCGAACAACTGGCAGCCGGCCAGTTGGGCATCCAGATCCAGCTGCGCGCGCAGGACAACAGCAGCCTGCTCGCCGCCATCGGCCAGATGCGCAATCAGCTGCGCGAAACCGTCGTCCAGCTATTGGACACCTCGCGCGAAGTCAACGCCGCGGCCGACCAGATGGCGCAAAGCGCGCAGAACATCAGCCATAGCAGCACTCAGCAGACCCAGTCGGCGGCCAGCATGGCGGCGGCGATCGAGCAACTGAGCACCAGCCTGATGGTCAGCGCGGAACAGTCGGAACAGGCCAACCAGCTGTCCCGCACCGCGGTTAGTCAGTCCAGCGAGGGCAACGCCATCATCAGCGAGGCCGGAGCCAGCATGGACAGCATCGTTCGCGATGTGAGCTCGGCTTCGGAAACCATAGGCGCGCTGGGCAAACAGTCGGAATCCATCGCCAGCATCGTCGACGTGATCCGCGATGTCGCCGATCAAACCAATCTATTGGCCTTGAACGCCGCCATCGAGGCGGCGCGCGCCGGCGAACAAGGCCGTGGCTTCGCCGTGGTTGCCGACGAAGTGCGCAAGCTGGCCGAGCGCACCGCGCAGTCCACCACCGAGATCAGCGGCATCGTGTCCGAGATTCAGTACACCTCGCAGCAGGCCATCGCCAATATGCAGACCGGGATGAGCGCCATCATGCAAGGCCAGGACAATACCCGCAGCGCCGGCGCCAGCATCGCCACCATCCGCCAGTGCGTGGACCAGGTGCTGGACAGCATCCATCAGATCAGCCAGGCGCTGCGGGAGCAGAGCAGCACCAGCCAATCACTGGCGCAGAACGTGGAAGACGTGGCGCGGATGTCGGAAACCAATGCCAGCGCCGTCGAAGCCAGCGCCCAGACCGCGAGCGAGTTGCAAGCGGTGTCGCAGCGGCTGGGGCAGCTAGCCGGCCGCTTCAGCGTCTAAGAACCTGTTCAAAGTCTCGCGAGCAAGAGCGAGACAAGGCGAAAACGGCTGAGAAAACGGAATGTACGGTTGGTACATGAGCATTTCGAAGCCGGTTTCAACGCCCATTTCTATCCATCCCGCCGATGCGCAGCAGACTATGAACAGGTTCTAAGAACCTGTTTACGATCTCCCGAGTACGAGTGAGCTCGTCAACCCCTGCTACCCCGCCGCCAGCAGATCCAGCCGGTCGGTGCAGACACTATCCACGCCCCAAGCCAGCAGCCGCTCGGCGTCGGCGGGCCGGTTCACCGTGTAGCACAGCAATTGAAAGCCAGCTTGCTTGATCGCGGCGGCCAACTCCGCGCTCAGGCCCAGATAATCGCAGTGCAGCGCGATGCAGCCCAGTTCGCGCAAGCCTGTCTCCCAGTCCGCCGGCACCTGCTCCACCAGCCAGGCGCGCGGCACATGCGGCACGGCTTCGCGCGCTGCGCGCAGCGCTTCCGCGGAAAAAGACGACAGCAAGGGCGGAACCGGAGCCGCGGCCCATAGCCGCGCGGCCGCGGCCGCCACCAGCGCGCCGGTGTCCTTCTCCCGCCCCGGGCAGGGCTTGATCTCGATGTTCAAGGCGATGTCCTGGGCCAGGCAGTAGGCGGCGACATTGTCCAGCGTCGGCATCGGCTCGCCGGCAAACGCCGCGCCCTTCCAGCCGCCGGCGTCCAGCCGCGCCAATTGCGCCATGCTCATCGCCGCCGCCGCGCCGTGGCCGTTGCTGGTGCGCTCCACCGTGTCGTCGTGCAACAGAAAGCAGACATCGTCGGCGGACAGTTTCACATCGCACTCGGCGCCGCAATAGCCGTAGCGCCGGCCTTCGCGGAAGCCGGCCAAGGTGTTTTCCGGCGCCAGGACGCCGCCGCCGCGATGGGCGATGAAGCGCGGATAAGGCCAGGCCGGAGTGGAACCGGAGTCAGACATAAGGGCTTCCTTGAGCTTGCCGCGTGGGCAAAAGGGGCTATTGTCGCCGCGACGGATTGCAGGTGGATGACGAACTCCCAGTATGGCAACAGCCGCCATTGCAAAGCAAAGGCGGCTGTTGTGAGCGCATGACGCGGCCTGGATTTACTGATAAGTCAGCGCATTGGCCTTGCCATGGAACACCCGGTAAACAAAGGCGGTGTACAGCAGGATCACCGGCAACACCACCGCCGCGCCCCAGAAGATCACCCACAGCGCCGCGGTGTCGCTGGCCGCGTGCCAGATGTCCAGCCGGCCTATCACCACTTCCGGGAACACGCTATAGGTCAGCCCCCAGAACGACAGCAGCACGACGCCAACGGTGCAGGCAAACGGAGCCCAGCACCAGTTATCGTTGCCGGCGGCCTGGCGCACCGCCAAGCGCGGCAGGATCACCCACAAGGTGGCGAACAGCACGATGCAGCCCAGCGGCAGCGGCAATAGCAGCAGGAATTCCGGCAAGGCGAACCACTTGGCGGCGATATGGCTGCTGGCCAGCGGCGTGGCCACCGACACCAGCAGCACCGAAAGCCCCGCGCCGGCCAGGCTGCGCCGCGCCCAGGCCACCGCCTTGGCCTGCAAGGCGCCGCTGGTCTTCATGATCAGCCAGCCGGCGCCCAACAGCGTGTAGGCCGCCGCCAGGCCGATCCCGGCCAGCAGCGCGAAGCCCCAGGCCAGCCAGCCGTCGGCGAAACCGGTCAGATAGCGGCCCAGCATCACGCCCTGGGTCAGCGCCGCCAGCAGCGAGCCACAGGCGAAGGCGACATTCCACCACGGCTTGTGCGGCTCGCGCGCCTTGACGCGGAAGTCGAAGGCCACGCCGCGCACGATCAGGCCGGCCAGCATCAGCGCCACCGGCAGATACAGCTCGCCGAGGATGATGCCGTGCGCCAGCGGGAAGCCCACCAGCAACAGGCCCACGCCCAGCACCAGCCAGGTTTCGTTGGCGTCCCAGAACGGACCGATGGACGCGATCATCATGTCCTTCTCGTCATTGCTGGCGAAGGGCAGCAGCAGCCCGACGCCGAGATCGTAACCGTCCAGCACCACATAGATGAGCATGGACAAGGCCATCAGGCCGGCGAATACCACCGGCAACCAATACGCGGCGCCACTCATGCCAGTTTCTCCTCGAGATGCGCAGTGTCAGCGCCGGACTGGCCGGCGGCCTTGCCGGCCATGTAGAACAATACCGAGACATAAGCGCTCAGCAGTACCAGATACAGGCTCAGATACATCGCCAGTGTCGACGCCACCATGCCGCCGGTCGCGGGACCCGCCGCCTGCGCCGTGGTCAGCACCCCTTCCACCAGCCACGGCTGGCGGCCGATCTCGGTCACATACCAGCCGGCCAGCGTCGCCACCCAGCCGGCGAAAGTCATGCCCACCAGCGCGCGCAGCATCAGCGGAGCCAATTGACCGCGGCGGCGCAGCTGCCAACAGGCCAGCCAGGACACCAGCAGCATCAGCGCGCCGACGCCCGCCATCACCCGGAAACTCCAGAACACCTTGCCCACCGGCGGATGCTGGGCGAACTCGTTGAGACCGCGGATCTCGCCGTTGGGATCATGGGTGATGATCAGGCTGGCCAGCTTGGGAATGCCCACCGCCATATCGTTCTGGCGGGTTTCCGCGTTGGGCAGCGCGAACAGCAGCAGCGGCGCGCCCTTCTCGGTGTGCCAGATGCCTTCGATCGCCGCCAGCTTGGCCGGCTGATGCTTGAAGGTGTTCAGGCCATGCATGTCGCCCACGAAGATCTGCAGCGGAATCAGCAGCGCCGCGGTGATCACCCCGGTTTTCAACGCCAGCTTGGCGCCGTCGCTGCGGTCGCCCTTCAGCCGGCGATAGGCCGACAGACCGGCGACCAGGAAGGACGCGGTCAGGCCGGAAGCGATCAGCATATGGCTGAGCCGGTACGGCAGCGAGGGGTTGAAGATCACCTCCAGCCAGCTGGTCACCACCGCCTTGCCGTTCACCATCTCGAAGCCGGTCGGGGTCTGCATCCACGAGTTCAGCGCCAGGATCCAGAACGCCGACACCGTGTTGCCGAAGGCGACCAGGAAGGTGGCCCAGGTATGCACCCGTTCCGACACCCTGGAACGGCCGAACAGCATCACGCCGAGGAAGGTGGCCTCCAGGAAGAAAGCGGTCAGGATCTCATACGCCAAGAGCGGGCCGGCGATATTGCCCACCGTCTGCATATAGCCGGGCCAGTTGGTGCCGAACTGAAAGCTCATGGTCACGCCGCTGACCACGCCCAAGGCAAAGGACAGCGCGAAAATCTTCACCCAGAAACCATAGGCGTCCATCCAGCCCTGTTGGCCGGTTTTCAGATAGCGCAGCTTGAAGAACAGCAGCACCCAGCCCATCGCGATATTGATGGTGGGGAACAGAATGTGAAAGGAAATATTGGCGCCGAACTGCATGCGCGCCAATACCAGCGGGTCAAAGTCCATGGCTACTCCCTGTCGCCGTCGCGACTGGTCAGTTTCGAAAGCGAGTGGGTGAATTGCAGGATTTTCTGCACCTGCGACCCCATTTTCATCAGGCGCTGCAAAGTCTCCACGTCCATGTGCTGGATATCGGAGAACCAGGTGGTGACCAGCTCGATCAGTTGGTACATCTCCTTCATCCGCGCCTGGGCATGGCGCTCGGCCTCGCTGGCCGGCGCTTCCATGATGGCGCCGCGCAACATGGTCAGCGTCGGCTCCACCTCGCGTTTCTTGCGCTCCTCGGCCAGGGTCTTGAAGATGGCCCACACATCATCGGGCGTGGAGAAGTATTCGCGACGATCGCCAGGGAAATGCTGCAGCCGGACCAGGCGCCAGGACTCCAGCTCCTTCAGCCCCATGCTGACATTGGAGCGCGAAAAGCTCAGGCTCTCGGCGATTTCATCCGCGTTCAGCGGCTTCTCCGATACATATAGCAGCGCATAGATCTGGCCGACAGTGCGATTGATGCCCCAGCGGCTGCCCATTTCACCGAAATGCAGCACGAAGGACTGAACGAGAGGCGGTATATTCATGACATTCTCAATTTTCAGGAATTTCTGAAACTTTGATATAAATCATAAATTCGCAACGAAACCAAGTCAATCACAACCATCGTTGAGCGTGGCGCTTGACAAGACGGCCCTTCATGCAAACCGCATGACCGTGAGCCCGGCCGGCGCGGCTGACGCCGCTGGCGGGCTGCGTTAAAATAGCGCCGACTCTCCAATGCCCCGCCTCGCGCGGGACCAAACATTAATCAGGGATGCCCTGGCGCCCGCGCGGCCTTGATGCGCGGGCAGTTGCCACGGCATCCTGTTGTCTATTGAAAACATAAGAGCCCTTAGCCGATGAGCACGCCACAGCACACCCCGATGATGCAGCAATACCTGGCCATCAAACGAGAACACGCCGACAAGCTGGTGTTCTACCGCATGGGGGACTTCTACGAACTGTTCTATGAGGACGCGGAGAAGGCGGCGCGCTTGCTCGACATCACCCTGACCACCCGCGGCGCCAGCGGCGGCAACCCGATCAAGATGGCCGGCGTGCCCTATCACGCCGCCGAAGGCTATCTGGCGCGCCTGGTCAAGATGGGCGAATCCGTCGCCATCGCCGAACAGATCGGCGATCCGGCGCTGTCCAAGGGCCCGGTGGAACGCAAGGTGGTGCGCATCGTCACCCCCGGCACCCTGACCGACGCCGCGCTGCTGGACGACAAGCGCGACAATCTGGTGATGGCGGTGAACATGGTCAAGGGCGTGCTGGGCCTGGCCTGGCTATCGCTCGCCAGCGGTGAATTCAAAGTGCTGCAGACCCGGGTGGACGACCTGCACAGCGAGCTGGAACGCTTGAAGCCGGCCGAGCTGGTGATCCCGGACGACACCGGCCTCAATGTATTCGAGACCGTGGCCACGCCCAAGAAAAAACTGCCGCCGTGGCAGTTCGACATCGAATCGGCGCAGATGACGCTGACCCGGCACTTCGGCACCCGCGACCTGGCCGGCTTCGGCGCCGACACACTGCCGGTGGCGGTGGGTGCCGCCGGCGCGCTGCTGGAATACGTCAAGACCACCCAGAGCGTGAACCCGGCCCACATCGCCAACCTGGCGGTGGAAGACGCCGGCGAGCTGATCCGCATGGACGGCGCCACCCGCCGCAACCTGGAACTGACCGAAACCATACGCGGCGAACCGTCGCCGACCCTGGCCTCGCTGCTGGACGGCTGCGCCACCAGCATGGGCAGCCGCCTGCTGCGCCATTGGTTGCATCACCCCATCCGCAGCCACGGCAAGCTGGCGCGCCGGCTGGAAGCGGTGCGCGCCCTGCTGCCGGCCTATGACGACGCCCACGCCCAACTGAGCGAAGTGGCGGACATCGAACGCATCACCGCTCGCATCGCGCTGCGCAGCGCCCGCCCGCGCGACCTGGCCGCGCTGCGCGATTCGCTGAAGGCACTGACCGGCGTCAAGCGGCTGGCCGCCAGCCTGGACGCCGAACTGCTGGGCGAACTGGCGCGCCTGCTGCCGGACGATTCCCCGGTGGAAACCATGCTCAGCCAGGCCATCCTGCCCGAGCCCTCCACCTTCCTGCGCGATGGCGGCGTGATCAACCACGGCCTCAACGCCACGCTGGACGAGTTGCGCGCGATCCAGACCGACTGCGGCGCCTTCCTGCTGGCGCTGGAAGCGCGCGAAAAGGAACGCACCGGCATCCCGACGCTGAAAGTGGAATTCAACCGCGTGCACGGCTTCTACATCGAAGTCACCAAGGCCCAAGGCGACAAGGTGCCGGACGACTACCGCCGCCGCCAGACCTTGAAAAACGCAGAGCGCTACATCACGCCGGAACTGAAGGAATTCGAGGACAAGGCGCTGTCGGCGCAGGATCGCGCGCTGGCGCTGGAAAAGCAGCTGTACGAAGACCTGCTGGACCAGTTGGCGCCGCACATCCCGGACCTGAAGCTGATCGCCCAGGCGGTGGCCGGGCTGGATGTGTTGTCCTCCTTCGCCGAGCGCGCCAGTGTCAACAACTACGTGGAGCCGGAGTTCGTCGCCGACACCCGGCTGGAAATCATCGAAGGCCGCCACCCGGTGGTGGAGGCCGAGGTGGAACGCTTCATCGCCAACGACACCAAGCTGTCCGACGCGCGCAAGCTGCTGCTGATCACCGGCCCGAACATGGGCGGTAAATCCACCTATATGCGCCAGAACGCCTTGATCACGCTGATGGCCCACATCGGCAGCTTCGTGCCGGCCCAACGCGCGGTGATCGGCCAGATCGACCGCATCTTCACCCGCATCGGCGCTTCCGACGACCTGGCCGGCGGCCGTTCCACCTTCATGGTGGAAATGACCGAAACCGCCAACATCCTCAACAACGCCACCGAGCAATCGCTGGTGCTGATGGACGAAGTGGGCCGCGGCACCTCCACCTTCGACGGCCTGGCGTTGGCCTGGGCCATCGCCAAGGCGCTGATAGAAAAAAGCCGCGCCTACACGCTGTTCGCCACTCATTACTTCGAGTTGACCAGCCTGGCCGGCGATTACCCCAGCGTCGCCAACGTCCACCTCAGCGCGGTGGAGCACAAGGACCGCATCGTGTTCCTGCATCATGTGGAAGAAGGCCCGGCCAGCCAGAGCTACGGCCTGGCGGTGGCGCAACTGGCCGGCGTGCCCGGCAAAGTGATCCGTGAAGCGCGCCGCTATTTGACCGAACTGGAGAACCACTCCGCCAGCCGCGTGCAGCCGGATCTATTTGTCAGTTTACCCGCGACGGCAACTGTGGAACCTGAACCGAATCCGGCGGTCGAACGCCTTCTGGAGGTCGATCTAGACGATCTCTCGCCACGGGAAGCTCAGGCTTTACTCTATGAATTAAAGAAACTGGCCAATTGACCAGGCCAGACCCGGGGACGTTTCCTATATTACTAGAAGGTAACATCCGAGACAGGAGCAACAACAATGTCGCTTGAAAACACTGCCACCGCCCCGGGCCTGGTCCAGCTGTTCAGTCAGGTTACGGACGATGGAAGCATTGCCCTTTCCTCCATCCGTGAGCGGGCCAACCTTGAATTGTCCAGCTTCGCCGCCATGGCGAGCCAACAATTGCAGCAGCTGGACATCAGCATGCCGCCAGCGATCAGCCTGATCAGCACGCCGGCCTGCCAGCTGGCCTTGGAAAACAACCACCCGCATGCCGAGGAAATCCGGACCTGGTTGCAGGGCAATGACAATATCACCCGTAAATTCAAGGAAGTGGAAGTGCTGTACGAGATCGTGCGCGCCGCGGAAAGCATAGGCGAGACCTTCCCGGAAAGCTCGACCTTCCACATTGGCTTAACCAGCGCCGGGCCCATCGCCTACTTCGAGGACAGCCACCGCGCCTAGACGCCGCGCCCGCGCGCATTCAACACCCAGACGGGGAAGCAAACGCTTCCCCGTTTTTCTTGCGTCAATCCCGCTGCGGGCAAAGCGCCCGCTCCCGCCGATAAAAACGCGGATAGGCGTTGATGAAGCGCATCTCCTCCGGGTAGGGATAGAAATCCTCGATGTGGCCAGCGCCGATGCGGCGCTGGCGCTGCTGCCAGAACGCCGGGCTCAGCAAATCCTGATGGTGGCGCAGAAACGTCTGCCTGACCTCGGCGTCACCCAACAGGAAGGCGCCGAACTCTTCCGGAAACACATCATTGCGCGCCACCGGATACCAGACCTCGCCCGACATCTCCATTTCCGGATACGGCGCCTCCGGAATCCGGCGGAAGCGGCAATCGCTCAGGTATTCGATCTCGTCGTAATCGTAGAAGATGACCCGGCCGTAGCGCGTCACCCCGAAGTTCTTGAACAGCATGTCGCCGGGAAAGATATTCGCCGCCGCCAGTTCCTTGATCGCCAGTCCGTAGTCGCGCACCACCCGCGCCTTTTCCGCCGGCTCGGCGCTCATCAGGTAGAGATTCAACGGTTTCAAGCGCCGCTCGATATACAGATGCTTGATCACCAATTGCTCCGCCCCCTCCTCCAGCAGCGACGGCGCCTGCGCGCGCAGCTCCCGCAGCAGCTCCTCGGTGAAGCGCGCCTTGGGAAACGCCACATTGGAAAATTCCAGCGTGTCCGCCAGCCGCCCCACCCTATCATGACGCTTCACCAACTGATACTTGGCCTTCACCGTCGCGCGGTCCGCCTCCTTGGCGCCACCGAACTCATCCTTGATCAGCTTGAACACATAGGGATAGGACGGCAGCGTGAACACCAGCATCACCAGGCCGCGGATGCCGGGCGCGATGACGAAACTGTCGTTGGAATGCTGCAGATGCTGGATGAAGTCGCGATAAAAGGTGTTCTTGCCCTGCTTCTGCAAACCCAGCATGGTGTAGAGCTCGGCCTTGCTCTTGCCCGGCAGCATGCCGCGCAGGAATTGCACATAGCCGGACGGCACTTCCATGTCCACCAGGAAATAAGCGCGGCTGAAGGAAAACAGCATGCCTATGCGCCATGGCTCCAGCAGCAAGGTGTCCAGACACAAGCCACCCAGCGCGTCGTGCAGCACCGGGACCGCGAATGGGTACTGCGCGCCGCCATTGATCACCTTGCCCAGCACATAGGCGGACTTATTGCGGTAGAACGGCGACGACAGCACCTGAACCTGGTAATTGGCCTCCTGCCGCGGCCAGCGGCCCTCCAGAAACGCCAGCGCCTGACGCAGCGACAATGCGATATCACGGCGCAGCCGGGTGAAGGCTCGCTGCCAGCCGAAGTCCTCGACCATGCGCCGCAGCACCGCCCGCAGGCCGTCGCGCGCCGGATAATAGCTTCGATAGGACGGCGGATCCGACTCTATGTACTCGGTGGAAATCGCCGGGCGGATGAAGATGAAATCGTTGTTGAAATAATCGCGGTGCAGGATGCGGGTGAACACCGAGTTGAAAAAGGTTTCCGCGCACTCCGGCTGCTTGTGCCTGACCAGCAGGCCGATGAAGTAGAGCTTGGCTTGCTGCCAGATCTCGTCGTCCAGCAGCTCGGCGTGAAACTCGCCATGCAGCCGCGCCACCGTTTCCGCCACCCGCTGGTCGTAGAACTGGATACGGTCGCGCACCGCCTGCTGCACGCCCTGCCAGTCGCCGGCCTCGAACAAGGCCTTGGCGCCGCGGTTGCAGTCGCGAAAGCGCCGGTAATGCTTGTCGAAACCATCCACCAGCGCCTGCGCGATATCGCGCGCCACCGGATTGTAGGACTCGGGGATCTGCATGCGCCCGCCTCGTCGATGTGGAACCGCCGCGTCGCGGCCCGGCGCCGGTTCAAGGCTTGCGCGGGCCTCCGCGCCGGAAGCCGCCGCCGCGCGGCTGCGCGCCCGGCTTGGCGATGCGCTGAGCATGGGGCAGCCGCGGCAAATCCGCAAGATCCACCTCCAGCTCGCGCATGTCTCCCGGCTGCAAACCGTCCAGCGCCCACGGGCCTATCGCCGCCCGCACCAAGCGCAAGGTCGGCAGGCCCACCTTGGCGGTCATGCGCCGCACCTGGCGGTTCTTGCCCTCGCTGATGACGATCTCCAGCCAGCCATCCGGCACCGTCTTGCGAAAACGCACCGGCGGCTTGCGTTCCCACAGATCGGGGGCGTCGATGCGCCGCACCTGCGCCGGCTGAGTGGTGAAATCGCCCAGATCCACGCCACGGCGCAGTTGCTCCAGCTGTTCCTCGCGGATCTGGCCCTCCACCTGCACCCAATAGGTCTTGGGCAGTTTCCAGCGCGGATTGGCGATGCGGTGCTGCAGCTCACCGTCTCCGGTCAGCAGCAGCAGCCCTTCGCTGTCGGTGTCCAGCCGCCCCGCCGGATACACGCCGGGCAAGGGCACGCAGGACTTGAGCGTTGGATGCGAGGGGTGCTCGGAAAACTGACAGATGACACCGTAGGGCTTGTTGAGCAGAATGAGTCGGGACATGGCGGAAACAGCGACAATGAATGAATGAATGAGCCGAATGATAGCAAGAGCCGGCCGCAAAGTAGCCACAGATTGCCGACGCATGGGCGCTCTCGCTGTTTATAATTCACATTCGAACAGACCCCAAGCAGTTATAACGCATAAAAGTTCACATGCGCTGCGAGCCAAGCGCCCGCACAGAGGTATAATTCGCTTTTGAAAATTGCCCGAGAGTCGCCGGATCGCGCTCAGGCCGCGTCGCCTGGACCCCGCGCCCGCCTTTCCAAGCTCTTTCAATGCGCCGGCAGCGCCTCGCGCAACCGTTCTGTCGTCACAAGATAACTATGGAGATAGAGTAATGCCTTCGGAACAGCCCAGCATCATTTACACCCTGACCGACGAAGCGCCGGCGCTGGCTACCAGCGCCTTCCTGCCTGTCGTCCAGGCCTTCGCCGGCTCCGCCGGCATCAAGGTCGCCACCGCGGACATTTCGTTGGCGGCCCGCGTCCTGGCCGAGTTTCCCGACTATCTGGCTGACGAACAGAAAGTGCCGAATACCCTGGCGGAGCTGGGCAAGCTGACCCAGCACCCCGACACCAACATCATCAAGCTGCCCAATATCAGCGCCTCGGTGGCCCAGCTGATCGCCTGCGTCAAGGAACTGCAGGCCAAGGGCTATGCGCTGCCGGACTATCCGGAAAACCCGGCCTCCGACGCCGACAAGGCAATCAAGGACCGCTACGCCCGCTGCCTGGGCTCGGCGGTGAACCCGGTGCTGCGCGAGGGCAACTCCGACCGCCGCGCGCCGCTGGCGGTGAAGAACTACGCCAAGAAGCACCCGCATTCGATGGGCGAATGGAAGCAATGGTCGCAAACCCATGTTTCCCACATGCACCATGGCGACTTCTACCACGGCGAAAAGTCGATCACGCTGGACAAGGCCCGCGACGTGAAGATGGAGCTGACCACCAAGAGCGGCCAGACCATCGTGCTCAAGCCCAAGGTCGCGCTGCAGGCCGGCGAGATCATCGACTCCATGTTCATGAGCAAGAAAGCGCTGTGCGAATTCTACGAGCGCGAGATGGAAGACTGCCGCGAAGCAGGCATCCTGTTCTCCTTGCACGTGAAAGCCACCATGATGAAGGTGTCCCACCCCATCGTGTTCGGCCACTGCGTCAAGATCTACTACAAGGAAGCGTTCGAGAAGCACGGCAAGCTGTTCGAGGAACTGGGCGTCAACGTCAACAACGGCATGGCCACCCTGTACGAGAAGATCGAGACCCTGCCGGCATCCAAGCGCGAAGAGATCATCCGCGATCTGCACGCCTGCCAGGAGCATCGCCCGCGTCTGGCGATGGTGGATTCGGCCAAGGGCATCACCAACTTCCACTCGCCCAATGACGTGATCGTCGATGCCTCGATGCCGGCGATGATACGCGCCGGCGGCAAGATGTGGGGCGCCGACGGCAAGCCTTACGACGCCAAGGCCGTGATGCCGGAATCCACTTTCGCCCGCATTTACCAGGAGATGATCAACTTCTGCAAATGGCACGGCAATTTTGATCCCAAGACCATGGGCACCGTGCCCAACGTCGGCCTGATGGCGCAGAAGGCAGAGGAATACGGTTCCCACGACAAGACCTATGAAATCCAGGAAGATGGCGTCGCCAACATCGTCGACCTCGCCAGCGGCGAAGTGCTGCTGACGCAGAACGTCGAGCAAGGCGATATCTGGCGCATGTGCCAGGTGAAGGACGCGCCTATCCGCGACTGGGTCAAGCTGGCCGTTACCCGCGCCCGCAACTCCGGCATGCCGGCGGTGTTCTGGCTGGACCCGTACCGCCCGCACGAGAACGAGCTGATCAAGAAGGTGCACGCCTACCTGAAGGATCACGACACCAGCGGCCTGGAAATCCACATCATGTCCCAGGTGCGCGCGATGCGTTACACCCTGGAACGCGTGGCGCGCGGCCTGGACACCATCTCGGTGACCGGCAACATCCTGCGCGACTACCTGACCGACCTGTTCCCCATCATGGAACTGGGCACCTCGGCCAAGATGCTGTCCATCGTGCCGCTGATGGCCGGCGGCGGCATGTACGAAACCGGCGCAGGCGGCTCCGCGCCCAAGCACGTGCAGCAGTTGCTGGAAGAAAACCACCTGCGCTGGGATTCGCTGGGCGAGTTCCTGGCGCTGGCGGTGTCGCTGGAAGAACTGGGCATCAAGACCGGCAATGAGCAGGCCAAGGTGCTGGCCAAGACGCTGGATCTCGCCACCGGCAAGCTGCTGGACGAGAACAAATCCCCGTCGCGCCGCACCGGCGAGCTGGACAACCGCGGCAGCCAGTTCTACCTGACCCTGTTCTGGGCGCAGGCGCTGGCGGCCCAGTCCGAGGACAAGGCACTGCAAGCCCGTTTCGCCCCACTCGCCAAGAGCCTGGCCGACAGCGAGCAGCGGATCCTGACCGAACTCAAGGCCGTGCAAGGCAAGCCGGCCGACATCGGCGGCTACTACCATCCCGATGCCGCCAAGTGCGGCGCGGTGATGCGTCCTAGCGCCAGCTTCAACGCCGCGCTGGCCGCCGTGCTCGGCTAAGCCTCCGCTCCCGGCGGGAACTTCCCGCCCAACAAAACGCCAAGACATCTGTCCTGGCGTTTTTTTTTGCGCCGCTTTAGAACGTGTTTACGATCTCGCGAGCTAAGGCGAGACAAGGCGTTGCGGCTGAGAAAGCGGAATGTACGAGTGGCACATCAGCATTTCGAACCGTACTCACCGCGTAACGCTCCATTACGCGCAGCAGACTTTGAACCGGTTCTTACGGGATAGGCATGAAGATGGCCCCGGCTTTCATGGCATGATCACCGCCAAGCGACCCGCGCGCCCGTCTCGCCGTTCAGCGCCCCATTACAGGAGAACAAGCATGAGCAGCAGCCATATCAAGGTTCCGGCCGCCGGCCGGAAAATCATCCCCGGCCAACCGGTGCCGGAGCAGCCCATCATTCCCTTCATCGAGGGCGACGGCATAGGCGTGGACATCACTCCGGTGATGATCAAGGTGATAGACGCCGCGGTGGCCAAGGCCTATGCCGGCGCGAAGAAAATCCACTGGATGGAAGTGTACGCCGGCGAAAAATCCACCCGCCTCTACGGGCCGGACGAATGGCTGCCCCAGGAGACCCTGGCCGCGCTGAAAACCTACTCGGTATCGATCAAGGGCCCGATGACCACCCCGGTGGGCGGCGGCATCCGTTCGCTGAACGTGGCGCTGCGCCAGGAGCTGGACCTCTATCAATGCGTGCGGCCGGTGCGCTATTTCAAGGGCGTGCCCTCGCCGCTGAAGCAGCCGGAACTGACCGATATGGTGATCTTCCGCGAGAACACCGAGGACATCTACGCCGGCATCGAATGGCAGGCCGGCTCCGACGCCGCCAAGAAGGTGATCGCCTTCCTGCGGGATGAGATGGGCGTGAAGAAAATCCGCTTTCCGGACAGCTCGGGCATAGGCATCAAGCCGGTGTCCAAGGACGGAACCGAACGCTTGGTGCGCGCCGCCATCCAGTACGCGATAGACAATGAGCGCAAGAGCGTGACCATCGTGCACAAGGGCAACATCATGAAGTACACCGAGGGCGGCTTCCGCGACTGGGCCTATGCCTTGGCCAAGGAGGAGCTCGGCGCGACGCCGATCGACGGCGGCCCGTGGTGCGCGTTCAAGAGCCCCAAGACCGGCCGCGACATCGTGGTCAAGGACGCCATCGCCGACGCCTTCCTGCAGCAGATCCTGCTGCGTCCGGCGGAATACGATGTAGTGGCTACGCTGAACCTGAACGGCGACTATATTTCCGACGCTCTGGCCGCCCAGGTCGGCGGCATCGGCATCGCGCCGGGCGCCAATATTTCGGACCAATACGCGGTGTTCGAGGCCACCCACGGCACCGCGCCCAAATACGCCGGCCAGGACAAGGTCAACCCGGGCTCGCTGATTCTGTCCGCCGAGATGATGTTGCGCCACCTGGGCTGGAAAGAGGCCGCCGATCTGGTGATCAAGGCGATGGAAGCCGCCATCGCCGACAAGCAGGTGACTTATGACTTCGCCCGCTTGATGGACGGCGCCAGCGAGATCAGCTGTTCCGCCTTCGGCGACGCGATGATAGCGCGCATGTAGCCAAGCCCAAATGCAAAGCCCGCGTCGCCGCGGGCTTTTTGCTTTGCCGATCCGGCTCAGCGCCTCAGATAATCGACGAAGGCGTAAGCCAGGCCGGTGGTGCTGATGTGCGCTTCGCGGCTGTCCTCGCGCCAGAGCTCGGCGGACACCTCGGGGAAATGCGCATCGCCCGGATACTCGCCGGCGATCTCGGTCAGGCGCAGGCAATCGGCGCTGGCGATCGCCTGGCGGTACAGCTCGGCGCCGCCGATCAGGCACACCTCCTCCACCGCGCCGGCCAGCGCCAGCGCCTGCTCCAACGAATGCGCGGCCTCGGCGCCGTCGGCGCGCCAATCCGCCTGGCGCGTCACCACTATGTTGCGGCGGCCCGGCAAGGGCCGGCCTATCGAGTCCCAGGTCTTGCGGCCCATGATCACCGGCTTGCCCAGCGTCACCGCCTTGAAGTGCTTGAGATCCTCCGGCAAATGCCAGGGCAGGCGGTTGTCTATTCCTATCACCCGCTGGGCCGCCATCGCCGCCACCAGAGTCAAGCGCGGCTTCCCGGCCGCCGTCATACCGCCACCGCCGCTTTGATGTGCGGATGCGGATCATAGCCTTCCAGTTCGAAATCCTCGAACTTGAAGCCGAAGATGTCCTTGACCTGCGGATTAATCCTCATCGTCGGCAATGGACGCGGCTCGCGCGACAGCTGCAGCTCGGCCTGCTCCAGGTGGTTGCTGTACAGATGCGCGTCGCCCAGCGTGTGCACGAAATCGCCCGCTTGCAACCCGCACACCTGGGCCACCATCATGGTCAGCAAGGCGTAGCTGGCAATATTGAACGGCACGCCCAGGAAGATATCGGCGGAACGCTGATAGAGCTGGCAGGACAGCTTGCCGTCGGCCACGTAGAACTGGAACAGGCTGTGGCAGGGCGGCAGCGCCATCTCGTCCACCAGCGCCGGGTTCCAGGCCGATACGATCAGGCGGCGCGAATCCGGATTGTTCTTGATCATCGCCACCACATTGGCGATCTGATCGATATGACGGCCGTCCGGTGCCGGCCAGCTGCGCCATTGATAACCGTAGACCGGTCCCAGATCGCCGTTTTCGTCGGCCCAGTCGTCCCAGATCGACACGCCGTTTTCCTTCAGGTAGCGGATATTGGTGTCGCCGGACAGGAACCACAGCAATTCATGGATGATGGAACGCAGGTGGCATTTCTTGGTGGTCACCAGCGGAAAACCCTGTTGCAGGTCGAAACGCATCTGGTGGCCGAATACCGAACGGGTGCCGGTGCCGGTGCGGTCGGACTTATCGTGGCCATGTTCCAGCACATGGCGCATCAGCTCGAGATACTGTCGCATAGTGTTCATTCCATCCTTGATGCCGGCCATTGTACCCGACTTGACCCCGCCCCGGAAAAGCTGGCCCGGCACCGCCGCTTCGGCTACCATTCTTTTTAAAATCAAGACAGAAGCATGAAACACCGGACATGGCTGAAGATTCCGACCTCGAACGCACCGAACCCGCCACCGCGAAACGACTGGGGCTCGCCCGCGAAGACGGCAATATCCCGCGCTCGCGCGAGTTGACCACCTTCGCCATCACCATGGCCGGCGTGGCGCTGCTGATGGCCCAGGGCGGCCACATCGCCACCAATCTGGCGCAGACCATGCGCGTGCTGCTCACTTTCGACCAGACCACGGTGCGCGACGCCGAGCCGGCGCTGATCCGCTTCAAGGAAACCATTTTCAACGCCTTGTGGAGCCTGGCGCCGCTATTGGCCGGCCTGGCGCTGGTGGCGCTGTTCGTACCCATGCTGGTGGGCGGCTGGAACCTCACCTTCAAGGCGATAGAGCCCAAGTTCAGCAAGCTCAATCCCCTTCCCGGCGTCAAGCGCATGTTCTCGGTCAACGCCGCCACCGAGGCCTTGAAGGCCATTCTCAAAAGCGTGCTGATCGGCGGCATCGCCACCTGGTTCATCTGGCGCGAGCGCGCGGAAATCATCGGCCTGATCTCGATGCCGCTGCCCGTCGGCATCGCCAAGATGACCGATATGATCATCTCCACCTTCTTCGTGGTGACCTCGGCGATGATTCTGCTGGTGGCGATAGACGTGCCCTTCCAGCTGTGGAGCTATCACAAGAAGCTGCGCATGACCAAGGAAGAGATCAAGCAGGAATACAAGGAAGCCGAGGGCTCGCCCGAGGTCAAGGGCCGCATCCGCCAGATGCAGCGCGAAGCCGCGCGCAAGCGCATGATGCAGGAGATTCCCAGCGCCAACGTCATCGTCACCAACCCGACTCACTACGCGGTGGCGATCAAGTACCAGGACGGCATGCGCGCGCCACAGGTGGTGGCCAAGGGCTCGCTGAAGCTGGCGGAAAAGATCATCGACACCGGCAAGGAACACCGCGTCATCGTGATGCGCTCGCCCAGCTTCGCCCGCGCGCTGTACTTCCACGCCGAACTCGGCGACGATATCCCGGCCAAGCTCTACTCCGCCGCCGCCCAAGTGCTGGCCTATGTGTTCCAACTCAAGACCTATCAGGAGAACGGTGGCCTGGCGCCGGTGTTCCCGGACCAGCTGGAGGTGCCAGCCGAGCTTGACCCGCAAAGCAAACGCCAGCAAGATGCGACGCCACCATAATGACAAGGCCGATGCACGCACTCGGCCGGCTTGAGCCATAAACCCAGCATGGACTCCATACTCGAACTACTGAAGCGCTTCAAAGTCACCCAGCTGGCCGGCCCCATCCTCATCATCCTGATCCTGGCGATGATGGTGTTGCCGTTGCCGCCGGTGCTGCTGGACATCTTCTTCACCTTCAACATCGCGGTCTCGGTGATCGTGCTGCTGGTGGGGATCAATGTGCGCAAGCCGCTGGACTTTTCCGCCTTCCCCACCGTGCTGCTGGTGACCACCCTGCTGCGGCTGTCGCTGAACGTCGCCTCCAGCCGGGTGATCCTGCTGGAGGGCCACTCCGGCCCGGACGCCGCCGGCAAGGTGATCGAATCCTTCGCCCACTTCCTGATCGGCGACAACGTCGCCATCGGCATCGTGGTATTCGTCATCATCACCATCATCAACTTCGTGGTGATCACCAAGGGCGCCGGCCGCATCGCCGAAGTGAGCGCCCGCTTCACGCTGGACGCGATGCCCGGCAAACAGATGGCGATCGACGCCGACCTCAACGCCGGCCTGATCGGCGAGGACGAAGCGCGCCTGCGCCGCTCCACCATCGCCGAGGAAGCCAACTTCTTCGGCGCGATGGACGGTGCCTCCAAGTTCGTGCGCGGCGACGCCATGGCCGGCATCCTGATCATCGTGATCAACATCGTCGGCGGCCTGATCGTCGGCATGGTGCAGCACGATCTGGACGCCGGCGTAGCCGCCAAGACCTACACCCTGCTGACCATAGGCGACGGCTTGGTGGCTCAGATCCCGGCGCTGATCATCTCCACCGCCGCCGGCATCGTGGTGTCGCGCGTGGGCACCGACAAGGACATGTCCGAGCAATTCCTCGGCCAGATGTTCACCAAGCCGCAAGTGCTATACATCACCGCCGCGGTGATAGGCATGGTCGGCCTGATCCCCAATATGCCGCACTTCTCCTTCCTGCTGATCGCCGGCAGCCTGGGCCTGCTCGGCCGCATCATGGAGAAACGCCAGAAGGCCGAGGCGGAACAGGTGGAACAGCAACAACAGGCTGCGCCGCCGCCGGAGCACGCGACCGCCGAAGTCAGCTGGAACGATGTGCAGCACGTGGACCAATTGGGCATGGAAGTGGGTTACCGCCTGATCCCGCTGGTGGACCGCAGCCAGGACGGCGAACTGCTGCGCCGCATCCGCGGCATCCGCAAGAAAATCGCCCAGGAATTGGGCTTCCTGGTGCCGCCGGTCCATATCCGCGACAACCTGGAAATCAAGCCCAATGCCTACCGCATCCTGCTCAAGGGCGTGGAGCTGGGCACCGGCGAGGCCTTCATCGGCCAATACCTGGCCATCAACCCGGGGCGGGTCAATGGCGAACTGGCCGGCACCCCCACCACCGACCCGGCCTTCGGCCTGCCGGCGATCTGGATAGACGCCGGCAAGCGCGAGGAAGCGCAGAGCCTGGGCTATACCGTGGTCGACTCCAGCACCGTGGTGGCCACCCATATTTCCAATCTGCTGCAAACCCACGCGGCGGAACTGCTGGGCCGCGAGGAAGTGCAGGCGCTGATCGATCACCAGGCCAAGGAATCGCCGAAGCTGATCGAAGACCTGGTGCCCAAGGTGGTGCCGATAGGCACGCTGCAAAAAGTGCTGCAGCAATTGCTGACCGAAGGCATCCACATCCGCGATTTCCGCACCATACTGGAAACGCTGGCCGATCACGTCGCCACCACCCAGGACATAGACGAGCTGACCAATATCGTGCGCACCGCGCTGTCCCGCGTCATCGTCCAGCAATTATTCCCCGGCGAGCAAGAATTACCCTTGATGACCCTGGAGCCAACATTGGAAAATGTGCTGATGCAGGCGGTGCAATCCAAGACCGGCGGCGGCCTGGAACCGGGCCTGGCGGAAAATCTGCTGGCCAGCGCCGCCCAGGAAACCGAACAAGTGGAAATTCAAGGGTACAATCCGGTACTCTTGACCGCGCCGGGATTGCGGCCATTGCTGGCGCGCTTCCTGCGCCGGGCACTGCCGCAGCTGCGTGTTATTTCTCATAATGAGATACCGGACAATAAATCAATTCGTATAATTGCTGTAATTGGGGGAAGCAAGGGCTAATCGAACATGGTGGTGAAAAAGTTTTTCGGCAAAACCACGCGTGACGCGCTCAGACAAGTTCGAGAAGAACTGGGCGCGGACGCCCTGATTTTGTCCAACCGCCCCACCATGGGCGGCGGGGTGGAAATCATGGCGGTGGCCGACGCCGACGTCGCCAACCTCGCCACCAATCTCGCCACCTCCTCCAGCAAGCATCCGCCGCGCAACGCGCCGCCGGTGGTGAACCGCGCGCCGTCGCCGCTGCCCACGCCAACCGGCGCCGCCGTCAACCGCGCGATCGCCCGCACCTACGCGATGCCGGTGGAACCGCTGGACAGCCCGCCGCCGCCGCGCATCGAACCCCAGGCGCCGCCGCCGCGCCAGCGCATCGAGCCGGCCTTCGCGCCGGAACCCCAGCCCATCCCTCGCGCGGCGCCTCAGCCCTACGCCCAGCCCGCGCCTCAGCCAGCCGCGCCGCGTGCCGCGGCCCGACCCGCGCCGGCCCCGGCACC
>NZ_JAJOHW010000111.1 GCF_021129195.1 Chromobacterium aquaticum
GCGCTGAGCGCCGCCGCCGGCTACCACGGCGGCCTGCTGTTCGAGGATGGCGGCCAGATCGACCCGCTGGCGCTGGCGCGCGGCCTGGCCGAACGCTGCCGCCGGCGCGGCGTGGTGCTGCTGGAGCGCTGCCCGGCCAAGCTGCTGGAACTGAAAAGCCGCGACGGCATGCATGTGATCCGCACCCCGCGCGGCAGCCTGCGCGCCGGCCGCGTGCTGCTGGCCGGCAACGCCTACAGCCGCGACGGCATCGCCGCCGTCGCCCGCCGCAGCGTGCCGCTGACGCTGGCGCTCGGACAGTTCGAACTGAGCACGGAACAACAGGTGCGAGTGCTGCCCGCCGACATCCCCTTCTCCGACAACCGCCGCGATATGTGGTTTTTCCGCAAAACCCCGGAAGGCCGGCTCCTGACCGGCCTGTTCGCGCTGCGTTCCGACGCCGGCCCGGAGCATTACGCCACCGCGCTGCGCCAGCGCATCCAGGTCGTGTTCGGCCTGGAACCCGCCGGCGAACCGCTGCTGTGGGCCGGCCATGTCGGCCTCACCCCGTCCGGCCGGCCCAGCCTGCAATGCGTCGACGACGGCGTACTGGCCTGGACCGGCTGCAATGGCCGCGGCCTGGCGCTGTCCTTCATGCTGGGCCGGGCGCTGGCGCGGCAGCTGATAGGCGCCGGCCCGGCCCCCTTGCCATTCAATTCGCGACCGCTGCGCGGCCGCGCGCTGCTAAAGTGGATGACCGAAGCGGCCATCGCCCATGACCGGCGGCGGCGCGCGCGGCGGCTGCCGGCAGAACCGCATTTGCGAAAGGAAGCTACCCAGTGAGTTCATGCGCCTTCCATTACTCGGAATACCGCTGCACCCGCCCCGAGCTGATCGACCAGATGATCGCCCGCTACCCGCTGGCGCTGATCAGCAGCGAGCACCAAGGCCAGCGGCACAACAACCACATTCCGCTGTTCCGCACCGCCGACCGCACCTTGTTCGGCCATGTCGACCGCCGCAATCCGCAATTCCAGGGCCGCGGCCGCTTTCCCGCGCATCTGGTGTTCATGGGCCCGCAAAGCTATATCCCGCCGGAAGCCTACCGCAGCCGGCTGCTGCCCACCTGGAACTACGTCGCGGTGCACATGGACGTCGAAATCGAAGTCCTCGACGATCTGGAATCGGCCCGCGCCGCGCTGCGCGACACCTGTGAGCGGCTGCAGCCGCCGCAGGCATCGTTCCAGTACGACGCCGCCGATCCCAGAGTGATCGCCAACGCGCCGCACATCCTCGGCCTGTGCATCCACGTGCTGCGCGAGGAAGGTCGCTTCAAGCTATCGCAGGATAAAAAGCCGGAAGACCAGCAAGCGGCGCTGGACCATCTGCTGCGCCGCGACGAGGCCGGCGAGCGCGCGCTGCTGGACGCGCTGCTGCGTTTTGCCGAAACCGCGGAGCCGGCGCATGCTTGAGTCCTCCGCCCTGGCGCGGCGTTTCGCCGAGCGAGGCGTCCTGCTGGACCCCGGCCAGCGCCGCGCCGCCGACGCGCTGGACGCGCTGTGCCTGCAGCCCCGGCCCGCCGCCGGCTGGCTGCGGCGACAGCAAGGCCCCGCCGGCGCCTATCTGTGGGGCGAACCCGGCCGCGGCAAGACCATGCTGATGGATGGGCTGTTCGCCTTGTCCACCCAGCCGGCGCAGCGCATCCACTACCATCAGTTCCTGCGCGATCTGCACCGCGGCCTGGCCCAGGCCGGCGGCGAGCACGCCAACTACCTGCCGGCGCTGGCCAAGCGCGTGGCCGGGCAAAGCCGTTTGTTCTGCCTGGACGAATTCCATCTGCACGACATTGCCGACGCCATCCTGATGGAGCGCTTCCTGACCGTGCTGCTGGAAGAGCGCGTGCAAGTGATCCTGACCTCCAACTACGCGCCGGAACAACTGCTGCCGGACCCGCAGCTGCATCGCTACGCGCTGCGGGTGATCGCGCTGATCCAGCAACACCTGGCCGTGCTGCACCTGGACGGCGCGCAGGACTACCGCTACCGCGAGGCCGCCAGCGCCGAACACTATCTGCACCCCTGCGACGCCGACGCCGAACAAGGCCTGCGCCGGCTGCTGCGGGAAGACGGCCTGCAACTGACCGACGGCGGCGGCGTCAGCCTGTCCGGCCGGCCGCTGCCGACGCGGGCGCAAGGACCGGGCTGCGTCTGGTTCGACTTCGACGCCATCTGCCTGGGGCCGCGCTCCCACCTGGACTACCTGGAAATCTCGGAACGCTGGCACACCGTGATCGTCTCCGACATCGCCCAGGCCCAGCTGAACAAGGCGGACGGCCTGCGCCGCTTCATCTGGCTGGTGGACGTGCTCTACGACCGCCGCCAGCGCCTGCTGCTGATCTCCGAACGCCCGATCGAAACCATGCTGCGCGAAGTGGCGCTGTCGGTGGACACCCACCGCACGCTGAGCCGGCTCGCCGAAATGCAATCCGCCTCCTTCGCCGCCGCCACCGCCATAGAAATGAGCCCCTTATGCCAATAGTCAGAATCGAGGACGCCGCCGCGCGCGCGCCCGAACAGCGCCAAGCCATCATCCACTGCGTCTACGACGCGCTGCGCGCCGTGTTCGGCGTCAGCGACGAGGAATTGCAGGCGCGCTACCAGCGCTATGCGCCGGAAGACCTGCTGCCGCCGGGCGGCGATCCGGACTACCTGCACATCGAAATCACCGTCTTCGCCGGCCGCAAGCCGGACACCAAGAAAAAACTCTACGCCCGGCTGGCCGCCGACCTGGCCGCGCTGCTGGACATCGCGCCCGCCTCGGTGCTGATCCTGCTGCGCGAAGAGCCGGCCGACAACTGGGGCATGCGCGGCGGCGTGGCCGCCAGCGAAATCGACTTCGGCTACGCCATCGCCGTCTGATGAGCGCCGGCAACCTCGCACTGCGCCAGGCCCTGGGCAGCTTCGCCACCGGCGTCGCCGTCGCCTCGGTGCTGGACCCCGACCACGGCCCGCTGGGCCTGACCATCAACGCCTTCAGTTCGGTATCGCTGGAACCACCGCTGATCCTGTGGTGCTTGCGCAAGCAATCCCGCGCCGCCGCCAGCTTTCTTTCCACCGAGCGCTTCGCCATCCAGGTGCTGAGCCGGCAGCAGCAAGACTTGAGCCGCCTGTTCGCCAGCCCCGGCCTCGAAGAACGCAAGCGCGCCCAGTTCACCCGCCAGCGCCACGGCGCGCCGCTGCTCAGCGGCGTCGCCGCCTGGCTGGCCTGCCGCCGCAAATGCCAGCACGAGGAAGGCGATCACCTGATCTTCATCGGCGAAGTGCTGGAAGCCCAACACGAGCCGGAACGCCAGCCGCTGGTCTACTGGCGCGGCGACTACCACCAGACCCATCCCCTAGCCACTCTGGAACCGCAACCATGACGCAAAACAGCAAACACACCCTGCGCCGCCTGACAGCCAGCCGCTCCGGCCTGCTGGTGCCCGGCGCCTACAATGCGCTGAGCGCGCGCATCGTCGAGGACCTCGGCTTCGGCGCGCTCTACCTGACCGGCGCCGGCCTGACCAATATGCAGCTGGGCCTGCCGGACCTGGGTTTTGTCGGCCTGAAGGAAGTGGCGGACCAGGTTTCCGCCATCCGCGACGCGGTGTCGATTCCCATCATCGTCGATGCCGACACCGGCTTCGGCAACGCGCTCAATGTGCGCCGCACCGTGCGCGTGCTGGAACGCGCCGGCGCCGACGCCATCCAGCTGGAAGACCAAGTGCTGCCGAAGAAATGCGGCCACTTCTCCGGCCAGAACCTGATCAGCGCCGCCGAAATGTGCGGCAAGATCCAGGCGGCGGCGGAAGCGCGCCAGGACGAGAACCTGCTGATCATCGCCCGCACCGACGCCTGCGCGGTGGACGGCATCGACGCCGCCATCGAGCGCGCCGGCCGCTACGCCGAAGCCGGCGCCGACGTGCTGTTCATCGAAGCGGTGCGCGAACTGGACGACATCCGCCGCCTGCCGGCGCTGTTCGAGCGCCCCTTGCTGATGAATATCGTCATTGGCGGCAAGACCCCGGCGCTGAGCGCCGCGGAACTGAAGGAACTGGGCTATGGCCTGGTGCTGTACGCCAACGCCGCGCTGCAAGGCGCGGTGCTGGGCATGCAGCGGGCGCTGGGCGTGCTGGCGCGCGACGGCATCCTGCAGGAAGACCCGCAGTTGGTGGTCCCCTTCGCCGAACGCCAACGCCTGGTCAACAAGCCGCTCTACGACGAACTGGACGCGCGCTACGGCGCCGCCGGGCAGGACTGAGGGCTAGCCGCCCGCCAAGCGGCCGACCAGCGCCAGCGCGCCACGGGCCAGCCGCTCAAACTGGCCCGCCTGGTGGCGCGCCCCGGTCTGCTGCCCGCCTATCAGGCACAGATGCGCCGCCTGGCCGATCAACTCAGCCTCGGCGGCGGAGCGCCCCAGGCGGCCGGCGGTTTCGATCGCGAACGCCAGCCGGCGGGCATCGACCCGCTGCTGGAAGGCCGCCGCCAATGGATCGCACAAGGCCCAGGCGCGGATGGCCACCTCCCGCCCCGGCTGCTTTTCCGCCGCAATCCGCAAATAACGCAGCAAGGTAGCGCCGGCGCTGCGCCCCTGCGCCGCATGGGCGAGCATGCGCTCGGTGTAATCCTCCTCCCAGGCGGCCAGCAGCGTGCGGACAAAGTCTTCCCGGTTGCGGAAATGGTGGTAGAAGGAACCGCGCGTCACATTCAGCCGGCGCGCCAGGTTTTCGGCCGACAGGCCGGCATGCCCCTCCTGATCCAGCGCGGCAAAGCCGGCGAGAATCCAATCCTTGCGCGACAGTGTTTTCATGCGCCGCCCTCCATACAGGCTGTGTATGGCCGCCGCTGGATTGCTAGGCTGCGAACTCCCGCGGAAACCGCATTCAACCTGCTCCAGGAGTTCGCCTTGAAAGACATCGCGCTTATCGCCTTCGACCACTTCACTGACATCGACCTATTCCTCATGTGGGACCTGCTGGGCCGCAACGGCAAAGACTGGCGCGTGCGCATCCTGGGCGCACAGCCGGTCCTGCATTCGGCGCACGGCCTGACGGTGCCGACGCACGGCCCGCTCGCGGACGCCAATTACGCCGATGCGGTGCTGTTCTCCAGCGGCAAGCAAGGCGTGCCCGCCGCGCTCGCCGACCCGGACTTTCTGCCCGCGTTCGCGCTGGACCCCCGCCGTCAACGCATCGGCTCCATCTGCGGCGGCGCCTTCATCCTGGAACGGCTGGGCCTGCTGCCGCAGGGCCGCGCCACCACCCATCCGGATGCGAAAGCCGCTTTGCAGGCACAGGGCCTGCAAGTCCTGGACCAACCCTTGGTCTGCCACGGCAATATCGCCACCGCCGGCGGCTGTCTCGCCTCGCTCTACCTGGTGGGCTGGCTGGTGGAATCGCTGTTTGACGCCGACAAGCGCCGCGAAACCCTGCTGCCGGTGCTGCCCGCCGGCCAACAGGCGATTTACGAAGCCTTGATCGACGACAGCCTCCGCCTCAGCGCATCTTGAGGCCGCCGCCAGTATAACCGCGCCGGTCATGCCATTAGAATTTTTCGTTCGCATTCAAACACCGGCGCGGCGGCAAGCCGCCCGCAAAATACTCGTCCGATTTTCGGTTGTGACGGTCTTGGGCGCCCCCTAAGCTGTGCGCATTCCAACCGGAGCACACCCATGGACTTCGCCGCCCTGCACCACCAAGCCGAACCGCTGTTGATCGCCAATGTCTGGGACGCCACCAGCGCCCGCCTCGCCGAACAGGCCGGCTATGCCGCCATCGGCACCTCCAGCGCGGCGATGGCCGCCATGCTGGGCCACGAGGATGGCGAAGCACTCGGCTTTACCGAATTGCGCCAGCTTGTCGCCCGCCTGCGCACCGCCAGCCGCCTGCCCCTGAGCGTGGACATGGAAGCCGGCTACGGCGACAGCCCCGAGCGCATCGCCGCCAATCTGAGCGAACTGGCCGCGCTCGGCGTCGTCGGCGTCAACCTGGAAGACAGCGTGGTGCGCCAAGGCCAGCGCAGCCTGCAGGATGCGGCTGCATTCGCCGCCATGCTGACGGCGGTGCGGACAGCGCTGCGCCAAGCCGGCCACACGCTATTCCTCAATATCCGCACCGATCCCTTCCTGCTGGGCCTATCCGACGCGCAAGCGCAGACCATCGCCCGCGGCCGCCTGTACGCCGCCCACGGCGCCGACGGCCTGTTCGTGCCTTGCGTGGTACAAGAAACGGACATTCGCGCCATCGTCGAAGCGGTGCCGCTGCCCTTGAATGTGATGTGCATGCCGGCCTTGCCGGACTTCGCCGCGCTGGCGCGGCTGGGCGTCAAACGCCTCTCCATGGGCAATGCCGTCCACGAACAATTGCAGCGCAGCTTGCTGAACATGCTGCACAATATCCGCGCCCAACAATCCTTCCAGGCCGTCTTCACCCATGCTGATCACTGACACCGAACAGGCCGACGGCTATTACCGGGCGCTGCTGGAACGCGCCGAGGCATACAACGGCATTTTCTTCGTCGCCGTCCGCACCACCGGCGTGTTCTGCATCGCCAGTTGCCGCGCGCGCAAGCCGAAACGGGAAAACGTCGAGTTTCACTCCAGCTTCAAATCCGCGCTGGATGCGGGCTTCCGGCCCTGCAAGATCTGCCGCCCCACCGAGAACGCCCACGCCGCGCCGCCGGCGGTGGCCCAGGTCATGACCTGGCTGCGGGCCAGCCCCAAGGACCGGATCAGCGATGGCCAGCTCAGACAGCGCGGCATCAGCCCGGAAGCGCTGCGCCGCTGGTTTCTCCAGCACCACGGCATCACCTTCCACGCCTTCCAGCGCATGCTGCGCATCAATACCGCGCTGCGCGAACTCAAGGGCGGCCGCAGCGCCACCGAGGTCGCGCTCGACAGCGGCTACGACTCGCTCAGCGGCTTTGCCCACGCCTACAAGAAACTGACCGGCAGCGCTCCCAGCGACAGCGCGCGCGTCATCCTGCTGCACCGCTTCACCACCCCGCTGGGCCCGATGCTGGCCTGCGCGACGGAGCGCGGCCTGTGCCTGCTGGAATTCACCGACCGGCGCATGCTGGAAACCGAATTCAAAGACCTGCAACGCCTGCTCAAGGCGCGGATCATCGCCGGGGAAAACGCGCACACCCGGCAAGCGGAAACAGAGATAGGCGAATACTTTGCCGGCCGCCGGCGACATTTCGACGTGGCGCTGGACACGCCGGGCAGCGAATTCCAGCGCGGCGTATGGCAAAGCCTGCGAGCGCTCGACTACGGCAGCACCCACAGCTATCAAAGCCTGGCGGAACGGCTGGGCCGGCCCAGCGCGGTGCGCGCGGTGGCCGCCGCCAATGGCGCCAACCGCATCGCCATCATCGTTCCCTGCCACCGCGTGCTGGGCAAGGACGGCGCGCTGACCGGCTATGGCGGCGGCCTGGCGCGCAAGCAATGGCTGCTGGAACACGAACGCGGGCGGGCCATGGACTCGACGTTCCGGCTGGAGGCTTAGAACCTGTTTACGATCTTTTCTGATCGGAAGTGTTGTTCAAAGCATTGAATCCGCTACGCGGATGATGATTTAGGGCCGG
>NZ_JAJOHW010000112.1 GCF_021129195.1 Chromobacterium aquaticum
GGCCCCAGCTGCTCCGGCCCCCGCGCCGGTTGCCGCTGCGCCCGCGCCAAAAGCGCCGCCCAAGCCGGCGCCGAGCAAACCGGCGACCAATGCGCCCAGCAGCAGCGGCCCGCAGGAAAACACCATCCGCATCGATACCGTGCGCCTGGACATGGTGCTGAACCTGTCCGGCGAAATCGGCCTGACCAAGAACCGGCTGACCACGCTGCGCACCGAGATCCTGCAAGGCAACCGCGACACCAATACCCTGCGCTCGCTGGACGAGGCAATCAGCCAATTGGACTTGCTGGTCGGCGATCTGCAGAACGCGGTGATGAAAACCCGCATGCAGCCGATTGGCCGCCTGTTCCAGAAATACCCGCGCTTGGCGCGCGACCTCGCGCGTCAGCTAGGCAAGGAAGTCGAACTGGTGCTGTCCGGCGAAGAAACCGAGCTGGACAAGACCATGATCGAGGACTTGAACGACCCGCTGGTCCACTTGGTGCGCAACGCCGTCGACCACGGCATCGAGCAGCCGGAAGAGCGCATCGCCGCCGGCAAGAAGCCGCAGGCGCTGGTGCAGCTGACCGCAGAACAGGTGGGCGATCATATCCTGATCGAGATCACCGACGACGGCAAGGGCATGAACGCCGACGCGCTGCGCCGCAAGGCGATCGAAAAAGGTCTGATCGACCAGGAGAGCGCCAACTCCCTGGATGAAAAACAGTGCCTGCAGCTGATCTTCCTGCCCGNNCGGCGTGGGCATGGACGTGGTGCGCACCAATATCCAGAAGCTGAACGGCCGCATCGACATCAACTCGGTGCCGGGCGAAGGCACCCGCATCAGCATCTCGCTGCCGCTGACGCTGGCCATCCTGCCGGTACTGGTGGTGCGGGCCTGCAACCAGCCGTTCGCCGTGCCGCTGGCGATGGTGCGCGAAATCATCACCATAGACCCGAACGCGATTCAGGAAGTCTCCGGCAAGCCCACCATCGTGGTGCGTGACGAAATCCTGCCGCTGAAGACCCTGGCCGGCCTGCTGGGTTGGGAACCGACGCAAAAGCCTTATTTCGGCGTGCTGATGCAGTCGGCGGAAAAATCCTTCATCCTGGCGATCGACTCCTTCGTCGGCCGCGACGACGTGGTGATCAAACCGCTGCAGAACATCCGCCCGAAAGGCGTGGCTGGCGCCACCTTGTCCGGCGATGGCTCCGTCGTGCTGGTACTGGACATGGAAGACCTGCTCTCCTCCAGCGAAACCAGCAACAGCGTCACTCGTTCCGCGGACTTGATCGCCACCTGAACAGAGGCATACCGGGACAATGACCTCGACTAGCGCCTTTATAGGCAGGCAGGCCGTTCTCAACCGCAATCAGCAGCTCATAGGCTATGAGCTGCTTTTTCGTCCCAGCGGCGAGGCCTCCGGCGTCGGCAAGCATACCGAATTGCAAGCCGACACCCAGGTGCTGGTCAACACGCTCAACAATATGGGCACCAGTTGGCTGATCGGCAGCAAGCTGGCCTTCATCAATATCGGCGAAGCCATGCTTAGCAGCGAGTTCCTCGAACTGCTGCCGCCGCGCCGCGTCATTCTCGACATCTCGCCGCGCATCGTGCCCTCCAATGAGCTGCTGTCGCGCGCGCGCCATCTGCGCTCGCTGGGCTTCGGCATTTCGCTGGACGACTTCAGCTTCGAGTCGCCGGCCGCAGCCTTCCTGGAACTGGCCAACTACGTCAAGCTGGACATCCAGCACCACGACACCAACCGCTTCCAGATGCTGGCGTCGCGGCTGCGCAGCTACCCGGTGATACGCATCGCCGAGCGCGTGGAAACCCACGCTCAGTTTCATCTATGCAAGGAATTGGGCATGGACGGCTTCCAGGGCTTCTATTTCGCCCAGCCGGAAACCCTGTCCGCCAAGGTCATCCACCCCTCCTTCCGCAACACGCTGGAACTGCTCAATCTCTTGCGCATGGACGCCGACATCCGCGATGTCGAACAAGTGCTCAAGCGCGATCTGGCGCTGTCCTACAAGCTGCTGCGCTACGTCAACTCGGCCGCGGCAGGTCTGAATACCAGCATCAGTTCCTTCTCCCACGCCGTCACCGTGCTGGGCTACCAGAAGCTGTACCGCTGGCTGACCCTGCTGCTGGTCACCGCCTCGGACGAAGGCCATGCGCCGCCGGCGCTGCAAAAAACCGCCGTCACCCGCGGTCGCTTCATGGAACTGCTGGGCAAGGCCCACGGCGAACGCCACGACACCTGCGACAATCTGTTCATCATCGGCATGTTCAGCCTGCTGGACGTGCTGTTCGACATGCCGATGGACAATATCCTCGAACACCTGCAACTGCCGGACCCCATCACCGAGGCGCTGCTGCACGAAAAAGGCACGATGAGCAGCTTCCTCAAGCTGGTCAAGGCCTGCGAGCACGGGCAGCTCAGCGGCGTGCCCGAATTGTGCGCCCAGCTCAAGCTCAGCAGCGAGCAATTCAATCAAGCCCATGTCTCCGCGCTCGCCTGGGTGGAAGAACTCGGCTTATAATTCGCAGTCTTGCAGCCCGCAGCCTTAAAGCTTGAGACCGAATTCCCCGATGAAATTGCTTGCCATTGATTGTTCCACCTCGTATCTATCCCTGGCCGTAGACAACGGCGAGCGCACCTTCTCCTTTCACGAGAAAGTCGAGCAGAAACACGCCGAGCGCGCGCTGCCGGAACTGGCGCGCCTGCTGCAGCAAGCCGAGATCAGCCTGGAGCAACTGGACGCCATCGCCTTCGGCCAAGGCCCGGGCTCCTTCACCGGTCTGCGCATCGCCTGCGGTCTAGCGCAAGGACTGGCCTTCTCCGCCGGCCTGCCGGTGATCTGCATTCCAACGCTGGACAATATCGCCCAGCAAGCCGGCGCCGGCACGGTGCTGGTCTGCCTGGACGCCAGGATGCAGCAGGTCTACAGCGCCTGTTACCGCGTCACGGACGCTGGAGCGCCCGAACGGCTGGGCCCGATCAGCGTCGCCGCGCCTGAAGCGCTGAGCTGGCCGCAGGATGTTTCGATCGCGGCCGGCGACGGCTTCGAACGCTATCCCGCGCTACTGGAAAATGCCGGCGCAGCCGTCGTCCGCGCCGAATTGCTGCCCAATGCCCTCGCCTATTTCCCGCTGGCGCGTAGCGGTCGCTATCCGCTGCTGCCCGCGCGCGAGGCCGAATTGCTCTATGTGCGCAATAAAGTCGCGCTGACCTCGCAAGAACAGCAACTGGCTCGGCAGAAATGAGCGAAGGCTATCGCATTTTCATCCCAACCGACGCCATCCAGCTGGCAGAACTGGAAAGCCGCGCCCACACCCATGGCTGGTCCGCGGCGCAATATCAGGACTCGCTGCGCTGCGGCCACCAATTCCACGGCTTGTTCGCCGCGGAACAGCTGCAGGGCTTCGCCGTCACCCAGAGCGTGCTGGACGAGGCGGAACTACTCAATATCGTGATCGACCCGCAATGGCAGGGCCAGGGGCTGGGCGGCCGACTGCTGCGAGAACTGAGCGCCAGCCTGGCCGCCGCCGGCGCGCGACGTCTGTTTCTCGAAGTACGAGCTGGCAATGCCGTCGCGCGACATCTGTATCAGCGCCAGGGTTTTGTCGAGAGTGGCTTGCGCAAGAACTACTATCCCTGCGCCCACGGCCGCGAGGACGCCATCCTGATGGAGACCGGATTATGAATCGCTCGGCGCAGATCCAACGCCTGATCGGCCTGGGCCCCGGCTGGGAAGGCCGCCCGGGCTGGTTCGAACAACACCCGGCTGCGCTGCAGCGCAGCCTGTGTCAAGCAGAGTCAGCGGAAACCACAAACGCCGAGCCGGCCCCAGCCGTCATCGCCCCCATCCAGGCCGCTCCCGCTCCAGCAAGCACTCCGCCACAGCCCGCACCCAGCCCTGCCGAAGCGGCAACGCCTGCGCCTACACCCGTCGCCGCTCCGGCTGCCGTGCCGGCCATGGTTGCGGACACCGCGGCACCCTTGCTGGAATGGGATGCCTTGGAGCGCGCCGTGCGCGACTGCCGCGACTGCCGGCTGTGCCAGACCCGCACCCAAACCGTGTTCGGCCGCGGCAACAAGCAGGCGCGCTGGCTGCTGATAGGCGAAGCGCCAGGCGAGCAAGAGGATAAACAAGGCCTACCCTTTGTCGGCCGCGCCGGGCAGCTGCTGGACAATATGCTGAGCGCTACTGGCCTGGACCGTGACCAGGACGTGTACATCGCCAATGTGCTCAAATGCCGCCCGCCGGGCAACCGCAACCCCAGCGGCGATGAAATCGCCTCCTGCCAGAACTACCTGATCCAGCAGATCCGCCACATCCAGCCCACGCTGATCCTCGCGCTGGGCCGTTTCGCCGCCCAAACCCTGCTTCAGACGGAAAAAAGCATAGGCCAGTTGCGCGGCAAGCTGCACAGCTATCAGGATATCCCGCTAATCGTCAGCTACCATCCCGCCTATCTGCTGCGCAACCAACCCGACAAGCACAAAGCCTGGCAGGATCTGGTGTTCGCCCGCAATACCTTCGCCCGCCTCCAGGATCGCTCCTGAGCACCGCTTGAGCGTCGCTGCGAAATAGGCTCCCTAGCTTGCGCCAAGCGCAACGGACCTTGACCCCGCCCTAGAAGCGCAAAAACCCCGCCAGGCTCATGCCTGACGGGGTTTTTTGATACCTGGCTAGAAACCGGCCCATAAAAAAACCCTTCTCCGTGCACCAGAGAAGGGCTCTTCTTTGCGTTCCCGCGGAAACCGGCTTATTTCAGCTTGGTTTCTTTGTACAGGACGTGCTTGCGAGCAACGGGATCAAATTTCTTGATCTCCATTTTTTCCGGCATCGTACGCTTGTTCTTCGTCGTGGTGTAGAAGTGGCCGGTGCCAGCGGTGGACTCTAGCTTGATTTTATCGCGCATGTTATTACCTCAGTAGCTTTCTCTGGTTGACCGCAATCAGATCTCGCCGCGAGCGCGCAGATCAGCCAGCACTACATCGATGCCAACTTTGTCGATGGTACGCAGTGCCGCGTTGGATACGCGCAGACGCACCCAGCGGTTTTCGCTCTCAACCCAGAACTTGCGATATTGCAGGTTGGGCAGGAAACGACGTTTAGTCTTATTGTTGGCGTGGGAAACATTGTTCCCGGTCATCGGACGCTTGCCGGTGACTTTGCAAACACGCGCCATGTTAAACACTCCCAAAACCGGTAAAAGCTGGCTTTATATCATAGACAAAGCCAGACACTCAAGCAGAAAACGCACCCGCCTACTGCTTAGGGTGCGATCGTGGATGAAACAGTCGGCGGCAATTGTACCGCATTTGCGACAGGGATGCGAGCATTTCTTGCGATCAGAGATAAGGCCGTCCGCGCCGCTCCTGTCGCCACCTAGGCGCGACATGCAACAACATGGTTCGAAGCGATTCAAATCGCAACGATTTCAGGGTAGAATCCCGGATTCCCATAGAGCCGTAATCTCATGACCAAGTACATCTTCGTAACCGGCGGTGTGGTGTCCTCCCTGGGTAAGGGCATTGCCGCTGCGTCCATCGCCGCCATCCTTGAATCTCGCGGGCTGAAAGTCACCATGCTGAAGCTCGACCCCTATATCAACGTCGACCCGGGCACCATGAGCCCGTTCCAGCACGGCGAGGTGTTCGTCACCGAAGACGGCGCGGAAACCGACCTCGACCTGGGTCACTACGAGCGCTTCATCCACGCGAAGATGAAGAAAAGCAACAATTTCACCACCGGTCAGGTTTACGAATCGGTCATCACCAAGGAACGTCGCGGCGACTACCTCGGCGGCACCGTGCAGGTGATCCCGCACATCACCGACGAAATCAAGCTGAAGATGCACGAAGGCGCGGCCGATGCCGATGTCGCCATCGTTGAAATCGGCGGCACCGTCGGCGATATCGAATCGCTGCCCTTCCTGGAAGCCATCCGCCAGATGCGCTCCAACCTGGGCCGCAAGAACACCCTGTATGTGCACCTGTCCTACGTGCCCTACATCGCCACCGCCGGCGAGATCAAGACCAAGCCCACCCAGCACTCGGTGAAAGAGCTGCGCGAGATCGGCATTCAGCCGGATGTGCTGCTGTGCCGGATGGACCGCGAACTGCCGGAAGACGAAAAACGCAAGATCGCGCTGTTCTGCAACGTTGAGGAAAACGCGGTCATCGGCTGTTACGATTCGGACTCCATCTACAAAGTGCCGGCCATGCTTCACGGCCAAGGCATTGACGACATCATCGCCGAGCAGCTGCAGCTGGATCTACCCAAGGCGGATCTGTCGGTATGGGGCCGCATCATCGACGCGATCGAGCACCCGGACCACAGCATCAATATCGCGATGGTGGGCAAGTACGTCGACCTGACCGAATCCTACAAATCGCTGACCGAGGCGCTGAAGCACGCCGGCATCCACACCCGCACCAACGTCAACATCATCTATGTCGACTCCGAGGAAATCGAGCGCGACGGCGCCGATTCGCTGAAGGACATGGATGCCATCCTGGTACCGGGCGGCTTCGGCAAGCGCGGCGTGGAAGGCAAGATCAAGGCGGTGAAGTTCGCCCGTGAGAACAACATCCCCTATATGGGCATCTGCCTGGGCATGCAGATCGCGCTGATCGAGTACGCGCGCGACGTGGCTGGCATGGCCGGCGCCAACTCCACCGAATTCGACCTCGACACCGATTTCCCGGTGGTGGCCCTGATCGACGAATGGGTCAACCACGACGGCAAGGTGGAAAAGCGCGACGAGAACTCCAATCTGGGCGGCACCATGCGCCTGGGCGGCCAGCAATGCGATCTGGTTCCGGAGTCCCTGGCGGCCAAGATCTACGGCAACCATGAAATCGTGGAACGCCATCGTCACCGCTACGAAGTCAACAACTACTACATCCAGCGTCTGGAACAGGCCGGCCTGACCATCAGCGGCCGCTCCGCCGGCCACGAGAAACTGGTGGAAACCATTGAGCTGGCCAATCACCGCTGGTTCTTCGCCTGCCAGTTCCATCCGGAATTCACCTCGACTCCGCGCGACGGCCACCCGCTGTTCATCTCCTACGTGAAAGCGGCGCTGCAATATCAAGCGGACAAGCAAGGATCTAAAGCATGAAACTGTGCGGATTCGAAGTCGGCCTCAATCATCCGCTGTTCCTGATCGCAGGTCCCTGCGTGATCGAAAGCGAGCAGATGGCGCTGGACACCGCCGGCCAGCTCAAGGAAATCACCGCCGAGCTGGGCATCAACTTCATCTACAAATCGAGCTACGACAAGGCCAACCGCTCGTCCGGCGGCTCCTTCCGCGGCTTCGGCATCGATGAAGGCCTGCGCATCCTCTCGGAAGTGAAGCGCCAAATCGGCGTGCCGGTGCTGACCGATGTGCACAATGAGAACGAGATCGTGCAAGTCGCCAGCGTGGTCGACGTGTTGCAGACCCCGGCCTTCCTGTGTCGTCAGACCGACTTCATCCGCGCCGTCGCTCAATGCGGCAAGCCGGTCAACATCAAGAAGGGGCAGTTCCTGGCCCCGGGCGACATGAAGAACGTCATCGACAAGGCCCGTGCCGCCGCGCGCGAAGCCAATCTCGAGGAAGACAGCTTCATGTCCTGCGAACGCGGCGTGTCCTTCGGCTACAACAACCTGGTATCCGACATGCGCTCGCTGATGATCATGCGCGACACCCAGTGCCCGGTGGTCTACGACGCCACTCACTCGGTGCAGCTGCCCGGCGGCCAGGGCACTTCGTCCGGCGGCCAGCGCGAGTTCGTGCCGGTGCTGGCGCGCGCCGCGGTGGCGGCCGGCATCGCCGGCATCTTCATGGAAACCCACCCCGATCCCGCCTGCGCGATGTCCGATGGCCCCAACGCCTGGCCGCTGCCGCGCATGAAGGAATTGCTGACCACGCTCAAGTCGCTGGACGCGCTGGTCAAGCAGAATCCCTGGCCGGAACACACCCTGTAAACGGCAGGCGCAGATCGCAACCGGCCAAGGCCGGTTGCGCGCCCTCCGCCCGAACACAACCAGCCTTTGGAGGAAATGTAAATGAGTTCGATCATCGATGTGGTAGCTCGTGAGATTCTGGATTCGCGCGGCAATCCGACCGTGGAAGCGGACGTATTGCTGGAATCCGGCGTGATGGGCCGCGCGGCGGTGCCCAGCGGCGCCTCCACCGGCGAAAAGGAAGCGCTGGAACTGCGCGACGGCGACAAGAGCCGTTACCTGGGCAAGGGCGTGTTGAAGGCGGTGGAAAACATCAACACCGAAATCTGCGAAGCCATCATCGGCCTCGACGCCAGTGACCAGGCCTTCATCGACAAGACCCTGATCGAACTGGACGGCACCGAAACCAAATCCCGCCTCGGCGCCAACGCGCTGTTGGCCGTGTCCATGGCCGTGGCCCGCGCCGCAGCCGAAGACGCCGGCCTGCCGCTGTACCGTTACCTGGGCGGCGCTGGCCCGATGGCCCTGCCGGTGCCGATGATGAACGTGATCAACGGCGGCGCTCACGCCAACAACACCCTGGACATCCAGGAGTTCATGATCATGCCGGTAGGCGCGCAAACCTTCCGCGAAGCACTGCGCTGCGGCGCGGAAATCTTCCACAGCCTGAAGAAGATCTGCGACCAGAAAGGCTATGCCACCACCGTCGGCGACGAAGGCGGCTTCGCGCCCAATCTGAGCAGCCATGAAGACGCGATCAAGCTGATCCTGGAAGCCGTTGACGCCGCCGGCTACGTGGCCGGCCAGGACGTGATGCTGGCGCTGGACTGCGCCTCCTCCGAGTTCTACAAGGACGGCAAGTACCACTTGACCGCAGAAGGCCTGCAGCTGAGCTCCGAACAGTTCACCGACTACCTGGAAACCCTGGTCAACAACTACCCCATCCTCTCGATCGAGGACGGCATGAGCGAGCACGACTGGGACGGCTGGAAACTGCTGACCGAACGCCTGGGCTCCCGCGTGCAGATCGTCGGCGACGATCTGTTCGTGACCAACCCCAAGATCCTGGCCAAGGGCATCGAAGGCGGCCTGGCCAACTCGCTGCTGGTCAAGGTCAACCAGATCGGCACCTTGTCGGAAACGCTGAAAGCGGTTGATCTCGCCAAGCGTTCCCGCTATACCAGCGTTATGAGCCATCGCTCCGGCGAAACAGAAGACAGCACCATTGCGGATCTGGCCGTTGCCACCAACTGCATGCAGATCAAGACCGGCTCGCTGTCCCGTTCCGACCGCATGGCGAAATACAATCAGCTGCTGCGCATCGAGGAAGAGCTGGGCGACGCCGCCTACTACCCGGGCAAAGCCGCCTTTTACCACCTGAAGTAAACTATGCGCTGGCTGACCCTGACTCTGGTGACAGTAATACTGGCCCTTCAATGGCCGTTGTGGTTTGGCAAAGGAAGCTGGCTCAGAGTCTGGCAGCTGGACAAGCAACTACAGGAACAGCGGGCGACCACGCAAAAGCTGGTGGCCCGCAACGCCGCGCTGGACGCGGAAGTGCGCGACTTAAAACAGGGGACCGATGCCATCGAGGAGAGGGCCCGCAATGAACTTGGCATGATTCGGAATGGTGAAGTATTTTTCCAATTGCTGGATCCGGTGAAGCCAACGCCACGCTAAACATCAGCCCGGACCCGCACGAGTAGAGCTGAACAGACAACAAGAATGACGTCCGGTCTAAAAAAGTCCAAGGTTTGGGCAATGACAACACAAAACCCCATCGAAGTCGCACGTGAAACGCTCAAACAGCTGACAGTGCGCAAGCTGTTGCCTACGCCGGAAAACTTCGAGCGGGTCTATCATGAGCTGACCCAAACACCAGTCGACCGCGACAACAAGCTCGCCGTGCTGCTGTTGCGCGCGCTGGAAACCCTGCCTCAGGACAGCGTGCAGGCCAAAGTCACGCTGACCCGTCTCAAACAGGTATTCGATGAAAACCGCTGGGAACAAGCGCCGCAGCTGATCATCGACTTCCTGCGCTCCACCCTCAACACCAACCAGCAGCAGCACAGCTGGGGAACCCTGATCCAGAACCTGATCCGCAACTGGGATTTGCGGCTGCCCAATATGCCGCAGCACCACAAGCAATCCACGCTGGAGCGGGTGCTGATCAACTACGGCAATCAGCCCGACGAATTGAACCAGAAGCTGGCCACGCTGATCCAGAACTGGACCCAGTCCGCCCCGCCCGGCGGCCCCGCCAACACCGCGGCCGAAGCCGCCGCGCCGACCGCAAGCGGAGACAATGAGGAAAACCTGGGCGACAGCTGGCTGGCCTGGCAGCGCACGCTGGCCTTCGCCCTCAAGCACGGCCTGGAGCCGCGACTGACCAGCTACCCAGAGCTGGTGGACGCGCTGGAAACGCTGCTGAATGAACTGAACCAGGTTGCCGACGACGCCACGCTCAACGCTTACATGCCCAAGCTGCGCGCCTTCATGATCAAGCTGGAACTGCAGTCGCAACAGGACAACCGCCTGGTATCGGCGATGACCAATCTGCTGCGCCTGCTGCTGGAAAACATCGCCGAACTCAATCAATCGGACACTTATCTGGTAGGACAGGTGAACACTCTGCAGGACATCCTCAGCCATGAGCCCTTGTCCATGCAGCAGGTCTACCAGATGGAGTCCAGCCTCAAGGACGTGATCCGCAAGCAAGGCCAGCTGAAAACCTCGCTGGACGAGGCCGCCAGTTCCTTGCGCTCGCTGCTGGACCGCTTCATCTCGCGGCTGGCGATGATGACCGACAGCACCGACGACTTCCAGAACAAGATCAAGGATCACAGCGACCGCATCAAGCAATCGCAGAATGTGGAAGAACTGGGCAGCATCATCGGCCTGCTGATGGAAGACACCTCGCTGATGCAGCTGGACCTGACCCGCTCCCGCGACGAACTGCTGTCCGCCAAGGAACAGGTGGAAGCCGCCGAGCAGAGGATCGCCGAACTGGAGGGCGCGCTGGAAGCCGCCAGCGCCAAAGTGCGCGAAGACCAGTTGACCGGCGCTTTCAACCGCCGCGGTCTGGCCGAGCACTTCCAGCGCGAAATCAGCCGCGCCGAACGCACCGGCGCGCCGCTGAGCCTAGCGCTGCTGGATGTCGACAACTTCAAGCAGCTGAACGACAAATACGGCCACCTGGCCGGCGACGACGCCTTGAAATACCTGGTGGACACCATCAAGCACAGCCTGCGTCCAGCCGACATCGTCGCTCGTTTCGGCGGCGAGGAATTCGTGATCCTGATGCCGGACACCCCGGAAGACGAGGCCGTCTCCACCGTGCAGCGGCTGCAGCGTGAACTGACCAAGACCTTTTTCCTGGCCAACAACGATCGCTTGCTGATCACCTTCAGCGCCGGTGTCGCCAAATGGCATCTGGGCGAGCAAGAAGCCGATGTGCTGGAACGCGCCGACCAAGCGATGTACCAGGCCAAGCTCAACGGCAAGAACCGGGTGCACTCCGCGGAGGAACAACCGCCGTCGCTGATGGCGCCGCAGTTATAAGCCCTGAGCGGCGCTTCGACTTCCTCTCGGCGGCGGCTAGTTACCGCCGCCTTTTTTCATCCGCTTGCCGGCCTCGGCGCGCTCGCGCCGCACCGTCTTGGGGTCGGCGATCAAGGGCCGGTAGATTTCCACCCTATCATGCTCGCGCAGCGCCGCATCATCCTTGACCGCCTTGCCGAAGATGCCCAGCTTCAGGCTATCCGGCTCCAATTGCGGGCAGCGCGCCAGCAAGCCGGACAGCTCCACCGCCTGACGCGCGGTCGTCCCCGCCGCCACCTGCAAGACCACCAGTTCCTGACGCTCGGGCAAGGCCAGCGCCACCTCCACCTGCACCGTCTCAGTCATCGCCATAAACCTTGTCGGCCTCCTTGATGAAGGCATCCACCAGGGTGCCGGAAATATGACCGAACACCGGCCCGATGACCATTTCCAGTATCTTGCTGGAAAACTGATAGCTGAGGTGAAACTCCACCTTGCAGCCGATCTCGCCCAGGGGCTTGAAGTGCCAGCGCCCTTCCAGCTGCTCGAACGGACCGTCCACCAGTTCCATCAG
Source organism: Chromobacterium aquaticum (assembly GCF_021129195.1). Taxonomy (GTDB): domain Bacteria; phylum Pseudomonadota; class Gammaproteobacteria; order Burkholderiales; family Chromobacteriaceae; genus Chromobacterium; species Chromobacterium aquaticum. Next base: position 12,062 of record NZ_JAJOHW010000112.1, read on the forward strand.
AATGGACTCACCCGGCTGATTGGTGTTGCGGGTGGTGAAATGCTGCTTCACCTTCAGGTAATCGATGTGCAGGCTGGCCACCACCTGGTCGCCCTCCCGTGACAGCACTTCGGTCTTGCCGCACCAGGGCAGGAACCGGCTGTAATGTTCAATATCGTCAACCAGCGCAAACATCTGCGCCGGCGTGTGCGCCACCAGCACGCTTTTCTCAACCACCTGCATCCATCGCTCGCTTATCGTCTGCGCCCATCCCGCGCCGCGGCGGGGGAAATCGTCGGCACCGGTAAAATCGCAAGTTTAGCAAAATCCGGCGCGGCCCACCCGCCCGCGTCCGCCCGCACGCGCCAAAGCGCTGTATTTTCATGGCTTTGGCAAGCGGCCGGCTTCTGGTACAATGGAGGATTCACCCCAAAGATACTCCGATAGCCGACATGAGCATCATCCAGAACCGCAAAGCCTTCCACGACTACTTCATCGAGGAAAAGCTCGAAGCCGGGCTCGTGCTGGAAGGTTGGGAAGTCAAGGCCATACGCGCCGGCCGCGTCCAGCTGAAGGAAAGCTACGTGGACTGGAAAAACGGCGCGTTCTGGCTGATCGGCTGCCATATCACGCCGCTGCAATCCGCCTCCACCCACGTCAAGGCCGACCCGGTGCGCCCGCGCAAGCTGCTGCTGTCGCAAGAGCAGATCAATCGCTTCATCGGCAAGGTTGAACGCGCCGGCTACACCATGATGGCGCTGGACCTGCACTACACCCGCGGCAACGTCAAGGCGGAAGTGGGGCTGGCCAAGGGCAAGAAGCTGCACGACAAGCGCGACACCGAGAAGGACCGCGAATGGCAGCGCGAGAAGCAGCGCTTCATGAAGAACCAGCGCGGAGCCGCCTGATGAACCGCAGCGCCGCCCTGCCCATCGTGCTCATCTGCCTGGGATCGGTCTGGTTCCTGAAGAGCACCTCGCTGCTGCCCAATACCTCCACCCTGCTCGCGCTGCTGCTGGCTGCCGCCGGCGTTCTGCTGTTCATCGTCGACGGCTTCAACAAGTCCACCTTGATCACCAGCCCGCTGCTGATCTACGCCGGCGCCGCCATCTATCTGTACGACAATTCCGGCCTGCGCCCAAGCCATCTGCTGTCGTTCGGCATGATCATCGCCGGCCTGCTGATGCTGCTGGCGCGCAGCGAGCAGATTCCGGAACGCAGCCGCCGCCACAGCCGGCTGCCGCCGCCGGACATCGAACAATGAACTCGGGCGCGCACCGCCGCACGGTTCGCCGCCCGTCACAACATCTCAATCGTCATGGCCGCACGGCCGACAACATTTCCTGAAGGATAGGCATGGACAAAATCCTCATTCTCGATTTCGGCTCTCAGGTCACCCAGCTGATTGCCCGCCGCGTACGCGAAGCTCACGTCTACTGTGAGCTTCATTCTTTTGACATGCCGCTGGACGAGATCCGCGCGTTCGCGCCCAAGGCCATCATTCTTTCCGGCGGCCCCAACTCGGTGTACGAATCCGACTACCAGGCCGATCCGGCGCTGTTCGAGCTCGGCGTTCCGGTGCTGGGCATCTGCTACGGCATGCAGTTCATGGCCCAGACCTTCGGCGGCAAAGTGGAAGCCGGCGACAAGCGCGAGTTCGGCTACGCCCAGATCAAGGCCCGTCACCACTCCAAACTGCTGGAAGGCCTGCAGGATCAGGTGGACGACGCCGGCAACGGCTTCCTCGACGTCTGGATGAGCCACGGCGACAAAGTCACCGGCCTGCCGCCGGGCTTCAACGTGATCGCCGAGACCCCGTCCTGCCCGATCGCGGCGATGGCCGACGAGAGCCGCGGCCTCTACGGCGTGCAGTTCCATCCGGAAGTGACCCACACCAAGCGCGGCACCGAAATGATCCACCGCTTCGTGCTGCACGTGGCCGGCTGCAAGCCCAGTTGGACCATGCCCAACTACATCGACGAAGCGGTAAAGAAAATCCGCGAGCAAGTGGGCGACGAAGAAGTCATCCTCGGCCTGTCCGGCGGCGTGGACTCCTCGGTGGCCGCCGCGCTGATCCACCGCGCCATCGGCCCGCAACTGACTTGCGTCTTCGTAGATCACGGCCTGCTACGCCTGAACGAAGGCAAGATGGTGATGGAAATGTTCGCGCAGAACCTGGGCGTGAAAGTGGTGCACGTGCAGGCGGAAGCCGACTTCATGAGCAAGCTGGCCGGCGAGAGCGATCCGGAGAAGAAGCGCAAGATCATCGGCGCGGAATTCATCGAGGTGTTCGACCGCGAATCCGGCAAGCTCAGCAACGCCAAATGGCTGGCCCAGGGCACCATCTACCCGGACGTGATCGAATCCGCCGGCGCCAAGACCAAGAAGGCCCACACCATCAAGAGCCACCACAATGTAGGCGGCCTGCCGGAAGACATGAACCTCAAGCTGCTGGAACCGCTGCGCGAGCTGTTCAAGGACGAAGTGCGCCAGCTGGGCGTCGCGCTCGGCCTGCCGCACGACATGGTGTACCGCCACCCCTTCCCGGGCCCGGGTCTGGGCGTGCGCATCCTCGGTGAAGTGAAGAAAGAATACGCCGATCTGCTGCGCCAGGCCGACGCCATCTTCATCGAAGAACTGCGCAACACCGTGGATGAGAAAACCGGCAAGAACTGGTACGAACTGACCAGCCAGGCCTTCGCCGTGTTCCTGCCGGTGAAATCGGTGGGCGTGATGGGCGACGGCCGCACTTACGACTACGTTGTCGCGCTGCGCGCCGTGGTCACCAGCGACTTCATGACCGCGCACTGGGCGGAGCTGCCGTACAGCCTGCTGGGCCGCGCATCCAACCGCATCATCAACGAAGTCAAGGGCATCAACCGCGTGGTGTACGACGTGTCCGGCAAACCGCCGGCCACGATCGAGTGGGAGTGAGCCCTGCCAAGCGCTTGATTTAATCAAGCATCCCCAATGCCACTGACGATTGTTTTCACAGCGTCAGTGGCATTTCTTATTGCCTCCCCATCGTTCTCGCCCCACCCCGTGCGTCCAACCCCTGCCATCAATGCGCAAGCGCCGATCTCCCTGGATCGCTGAGCCACACAGCATGCGCAAAAACGAACGCTGTTTTACATACGAACAACGTTCGTTATATGATGCGCCCATGGCCAAGAAAAAACCCCATCAGACGGAATCCCTGGACGCTTGGGCGGCGCAGCTGGCCGCCCTGGACGGCGATGACACGACAAGCCGCCGCCGCAAGCCCCCGATCACGCCGCAGCGCATCGTGCAAGCCGCATTGGCGCTGGTGGCCGCCGAAGGTTTCGATGCCTTGACGATGCGCAGAGTCGCCAGCGCGCTGGAGACCGGCCCCGCATCGTTGTACGCGCATGTGCGCGATAAAGCGGAATTGGACGATCTGTTGATCGGCGAGCTATGCGCGCGCGTGGAACTGCCAACGCCAAGTCCCGACGCATGGATGATGCAATTCAAGGCGATCTGTGCGCAGCTGCGCGATCTATACCTCGCCAACCCCGGCATCTCGCAGGCCACCTTCTCCGGCGCGCCGCGCAATCTGCACGCATTGCGGATCAATGAAGGACTGCTCGCGATTCTGCTGGCCGGCGGGGTGGAGGCTCAGCCGGCCGCATGGGCGATAGATGCCGCGATCTTGTATGTCGGCGCCTACAGCCTGGAAAGATCGCTACGCCAAGCTGACAGCCAGGGTGTCGATGGCCAGCCCTGCGACCGGGACGGGATCGCCGCGCGGCTACGGATGCTGCCCGCAAGTCATTTCCCGCACACGGTCGCCCACTTGCGGGAAATCGTCGCCGGAAATGGACACGAACGCTTCGACTTCACCTTGGACCTGCTGCTGCGCGGACTGGCTCTGAACTCGCCGCAACCAGGCCAGGAGCTAGCCGCTGGGCCTGGAAAACCATGAAGGCACTGCGTTTCAGCGCATTTGGCGGCCCCGAGGTGCTGGAGATCGTCGAGCTGGCCGAACCGCACCCAGGCCCCGGCCAGCTCAGGATCGCCGTGCGCGCCGCCGGCGTGAACGCCAGCGACTGGAAAAAGCGCCAGGGATTGATGGATCAACAGCTCCCTCAGACGCTGGGCTACGAGGCAGCCGGGATCGTCGACGAGCTCGGCGCCGGTGTCAGCGACGTGGCGCTTGGCGATCGCGTGTTCGGCTTCTGCCTGGATGGCGCGGCTCAAGCCGAATTGGCGGTGCTCACCCACTACGCCCCCATCCCCGCCACGCTTGAGTTCGCTGAGGCGGCCGCCTTGCCTGCCGCGATAGAAACCGCCGCCCGCGCGCTGGATCAACTCGGTGTCGCCGCAGGCGACACGCTGCTGATCAACGGAGCGTCCGGGAATATCGGTGCCGCCGCCGTGCAACTCGCCGTAGCGCGCGGAGCGCGTGTGATAGGCAGCGCCAGCCCAGCCAAACACATCTTGCTGCATGCGATGGGCGCCGAAGCCGTTGCATACGGCGCAGGCATGATGGGGCGTATCCGGGCTTTGGCGCAGGCCGGAATCGATTTGGCGCTTGATGTCGCCGGCAATGGCATCCTGCCTGAGCTCATCGGCCTGACAGGAAGCCCACAACATATTGTGACCGTCGCCGACGTAGACGGCGCCGCGCAGCATGGCGTGCGTTTCAGCCGAGGAGACGATGGCCGCGCGCTCTACGCGCTCTCGCAGATCGGCGCGCGGATCGCCGCGGGGCGCTTCACACCGCCCGTCGTACAGACCTTCCCACTTTCCCGCGCCGCCGCTGCGCACTGCGTGGGCGAGGCTGGCCGCGCCACCGGCAAGCTGGTTCTGCTCATCCACCCTCCCGGTGCCCCAAATAGGCACGCGCAAGATGAATGACAAACTGCCGCCGGACCCATGCTGCCGATTGGCGTCTGTCAGCACGGAACCACACGGGCACGCAGCGCAGCGGAGGCCGGACGCCTCCGGTCGATGGCTGGCGCTCGGTGTGTTGAGCCTGGCGCAATTGATGGACGTGTTGGACAACACCATCGTCAACATCGCCTTGCCGTCCGCGCAGCATGACCTGGGATTTTCCAGCGCCGATAGGCAATGGATAGTCACCGGCTACACCCTCGCGTTCGGAAGCCTCTTGCTTCTGGGAGGCCGGCTCTCCGACCTCTTCGGGCGCAGGCGGATGTTCCTGATCGGCGTGATCGGCCTGCTGCTCGCCTCAGCGATGGGCGGCGCCGCCGCCAGCTTCAACGCGCTGCTCCTGGCCCGTATCGGCCAGGGCGCTTGCGCGGCGCTGCTCGCGCCGGCGGCCCTGTCCCTGCTGTCCGTGATTTTCTCGGACCAGGCGGAGGAACGTGGTCGCGCTTTCGCTGTTTTCGGCGCTGTTTCCGGCGTAGGCGGCGTGCTGGGCCTGCTGCTGGGCGGCGTGCTCACCGAGGCGCTGTCATGGCGCTGGAGCCTCTACATCAACCTGATTTTCGGCGCGGTCGCGCTGCTGGGCGCGCTGGCCTTCCTGCCCCGCGACGATAGCCCGCAGCGCATGCCGCTGGACCTGTCTGGCGCCATCGCCGCGACGCTTGGCCTGCTTGGCATCGTATCCGGTCTCGGCAACGCCGCCGCCAATGGGTGGAGCGGCTTGGGCACCCTCGGCCCGCTCCTCGCCGGGCTGGGGCTGATGATCGCTTTCGTGCTCATCGAACATCACGCAGAGCAGCCGATGTTGCCGCTGCGCATTGTTCTCGATCGAACCCGCGGCGGCGCCTATCTGACGCTGGGCGTCACCGGCATGGGCATGTTCGCTGTCTTCCTGTTTCTAAGTTACTACCTGCAAGACATCCTGAAGTTCGGCCCCATTCTGAGCGGCGCGGCCTTCCTGCCCATGATAGGCGCAGTGGTCGTCAGCTCCATCGTCTCCGGCGCGGCGCTGTTCCCGCGGATGGGCCCGCGCTGGCTGGTATCCGCCGGGTGCGGGCTGGCAGCTGTCGGCATGGCCATGTTCACCGCCATCGACGCAAACTCCAGCTATGCCGCGCACATTCTGCCGCCGCTGCTGGTGAGCGGCCTGGGCTTCGGAATGATCATCAGCCCGGTGCAGAATGCCGCGACCAGCGGCGTCCAGCATCAGGACGCGGGCGCCGCTTCCGCGCTGGTGAGCGCGGCTCAGCAGATCGGCGGAGCGATCGGAATCGCCGTATTCAATTCGCTGTCCTCGACCGCCATCGCCGCCCACACCGCGCGGCATGCCGCGAGCGCATCCCGCCCGGCAAGCATCATCGATGCCACGCTCGCGGGAAACCATCTCGTTTTTGGGGCCGCATGCGGCGCTTTCCTCTGCGGTGGCATCCTGGCCACCCTGCTGTTCCGCAGCGGCCCCATTGCGCCTCGTCCCCTGGCATGAGCTGAGACGGGGCGCGCCCGGCCATGGCCAAGGCTTTTTATGCCATCAAGATGCAACAGACTATCGCCACCGCAGCCGACACGCGCTAAACTGGCCGCATGTTTGCCATACCACCATATTCGCATCGCCTTAATCAGGCGGAAGAAACCCAAGGCCACGCCGCCGCCGGCGCGCATTAAGCCTCGCAGCCAGCACCCGTACCATCCCCGAGCCCATCGTTCCATGACCGCCATGATCACGCCCGCCGCCACCGCTTTGTCCCGTTCCGACTACCGCACGCTCGGACTGGCCGCATTGGGCGGCGCGCTCGAAATCTACGATTTCATCATCTTCGCCTTTTTTGCCGCCACGCTGAGCCAGTTGTTCTTCCCTCCGCAGATGCCGGAATGGCTGCGCCTGCTGCAAACCTTCGGCATCTTCGCCACCGGCTACCTCGCGCGGCCGCTGGGCGGCGTGCTGATGGCGCACTTCGCCGACCGTCTCGGCCGCAAGCGCATGTTCAGCCTCAGCATGCTGATGATGGCCGGCCCCTGTCTGCTGATCGGCCTGCTGCCCACCTATGCCCAGATCGGCTACCTGGCGCCGCTGCTGCTCTTGTGCCTGCGCCTGCTGCAGGGCGCCGCGGTGGGCGGCGAAGTGCCCAGCGCCTGGACCTTTGTCGCCGAACACGCGCCGGCACGCCATCGCGGCTACGCGCTGGGCCTGCTGCAGGCCGGCCTGACCATGGGCTATCTGCTGGGCGCGCTGACCGCCACCTTGCTGGCCGAAACCTTCAGTCCCCAGCAAATGCAGGACTACGCCTGGCGTTTGCCCTTCCTGCTTGGCGGGCCCTTGGGGCTGTTCGGCGTCTGGCTGCGCCGCTGGCTCAATGAAACCCCGGTGTTCGTCACCATGCGCGCTCAGCGCGCGGAGCGCGCCTATCCGCTGCTCGAGGTGCTACGCGTGCATAGGCGCACCTTGCTGCCCGCGGCGGCGTTGACCTGCGTGCTAACCACCGCGGTCATCATTCCGGTCGTGGTCACGCCCACCCTGCTGCAACAGCATTTCGCCTGGCCGGCCAAGCAAGCGTTCGCGCTAGGCAGCCTGGGCATCGTGTTCCTGAATCTGGGCTGCGTGATCGCCGGCCGCGTCACCGACCGCATCGGCCCGGTGCGCAGCCTGGCCCTGTACAGCCTGCTGCTGCCGCTGGGCGTCGGCCTGCTCTACGCCAGCCTGATAGGCGGCTGGCGCTGGCCCGGTCTGGCCTACGCGCTGACCGGCCTGTGCTGCGGCATCGTCGGCGTGGTGCCTTCGGCGATGATCAGCCTGTTTCCCGCCGATATCCGCGTTTCCGGCATCGCCATCACCTACAATATCGCCTATTCGCTATGGGCCAGCGCCGCGCCCCTGCTGCTGATCGCCGCCACGCCGTGGAGCCCCTGGGTCTCGGTCTGGCTTGGCTTGGCCATGGGCGGCGTAGGCCTGTTCACCGCCAGCCGCTTCCGCGCGCCGAAAGCCCCGGCTTGGGAAAACGCTGCCTACGGCCGGGTTTGACCTGGCTCGCACCTGTCTTGATCAGCGTTTGACGTCAACGGCGCGGCCTGTTAGGTTCAACAGCAGCCAGCATGTTTGCTGCACCGCGGGCCCGCATCGCGCCGCGGATTTTCCATCATTTAAGCCAGGAGGTCTTTATGTCCAATGCCGCTGCAATCGCCAAGGAAAAAGAGCAATTACTGGATGACGTGCGCCAGGTTCTGGTCAGCACCGAGGAACTGATCGACGCTTCGCTGGATGACGGCAGCCAGAAGAGCAAGGAAATCCGCCAGCGCGTCAGCGAAAAGCTGAAAGTGGCCAAGGCCAAGCTGCTGGACGCCGAGCAAGTGGTCGTCGGCAAGGCCAAGGTTGCAGCCAAGGCGACCGATCAATACGTGCATGAAAATCCGTGGAAGTCCATCGGCATCGCCGCCGGCGTCGCCTTCCTGCTGGGCATGCTGGTCTCCCGCCGCTAAGGCATGCCGCAACGCCAAGCTCGAGCCCGCCCCGGCAGCCTGCGCTCCTTCGCCGGCGGCGTGGCTTCCTTGCTGCTGACCCGGGCGGAATTGCTGACGCTTGAAGCCCAGGAGCTCAAGGACGAGATCATCGCCAGCCTGTTCACCGGCATGCTGGCCCTGATACTGATCGCCGTCGGCCTGATGGCGGGTTTGTTGCTGATCTGGACTCTGACCCCGCCGGCCCAGCGCGCCTGGGCGCTGGGTGCCTGCGCACTGCTGTTCTGCGGCGCCGGCGCGCTGCTGGGTTTTCGCCTGCGCCAACGCCTGCGCGCCCAGCCCGCCGCCTTCTCCGTCACGCTGGACGAAGTCCGCAAGGACTGGGCGGCCCTGGGCGGAGGAGACGCGCCGTGAGCCCGCAAGACCGCGCCATCAAGAAACAGCTGCTGGTGATGAAAGGCGAGGCGCTCAGAGTCAAGCTGCGCCTGGAATTGGACAGCCTGCGCCGCCACCCCCTCGGCGCCGCGGGCGAAGGCCTGAAGGCCTGGGGACGGCAGCGCGGCATCGGCAAGGTGCTGGCCATGCTGGGCAGCCTGCTGCCGCCGGGCGGGAGGCTGCAATCCTGGCTGGGAACCGGCGCGCGGCTATGGGCGCTGTGGCAGTTGGGCCGCCGGTTCTGGCGCAAAAGCTGATCAGGCCTGGACGTTCACATTCGCGCCGGCGTCCGCATCGACGTGGACCTGGACGTCCATTTCTCCGTTCCCCGAGATTTCCCCCGTCTCCAGCATCTTGTCGATGGAGGCCATGTCCTTCTCCATCTCCTTCATCATCTTCCTGAATTC
>NZ_JAJOHW010000113.1 GCF_021129195.1 Chromobacterium aquaticum
GCGCGGCGCTGGCCGCCAGCGGCGCGGCCTTGCAGGCGCTGTTTCGCAATCCGCTGGCCGACCCCGGCCTGATCGGCACTTCCAGCGGCGCGGCGCTGGCGGTGGTCAGCATGCTGGCCATCGGCGCCGCCGGCCTGTCCTTGCCGCTGGCCGCCTTCGGCGGCGGCCTGCTGGCCACCTGGCTGATCCTGCTGCTGGCGCGATTGGTGCGCGGCGGCCTGGCCGGCCTGCTGCTGATGGGCCTGGTGGTGGGCGCTTTCTGCGGCGCCATCACCAGCCTGATGATTTTCATGTCCGACGACCTGACCCTGCGCGCCGCCACCAGCTGGCTGGCCGGCAATCTGTCGTCGGCTACGTCGGAACGCCTGCTGGCCTGCCTGGGCGTGGCCGGCCTGGGGCTGTTGATCCTGGCCGCGGTCGGCCGCGATCTCGATTGCCTGCTGCTGGGCGAGGACGCCGCTCAGTCGCTGGGCATAGATGTGCGCCGCACCCGCCGCCTCACCGCCGTGGGCGCGGCGCTGGCCACCGGCGGCGCGGTGGCGCTGTCCGGGGTGATAGGCTTCGTCGGCATGATGATTCCCAATGCGCTGGCGCTGGTGCTGGGCGGCTGCCGCCGCCGGCTGATCCTGCTGTCGGCCTGGGCCGGCGCCTTGTTTTTGCTGGCGGTGGACACGCTGGCGCGCACCATAGTCTGGCCCATCGATCTACCGGTGGGATTGATGGCGGCATTCGCCGGACCGCCGTTCTTCGTCTGGGTGTTCCGGCGGCAACAAAGGAGTCTGATCAATGGCTGAGACCTCTACTCTGTGCGTGCGCCAGCTGGCCTACGATATCGACGGCAAGCGGATTCTGGACGACATCAACCTGGACCTGCCCGCTGGCCGCGTCAGCGCGCTGCTGGGACCCAACGGCGCCGGCAAGACCACGCTGATGCGCCTGCTGGCCGGCCTATCCACGCCCGGGGCCGGCGCGGTGCGCTTGGCCGGCCAATGCGTGGGCCGCATGGACGCGGCGGTGCGCGCGCGCCGCATCGCCTGGGTGCCGCAGCACATCCCCTCCGGGATTCCGCTGACGGTGCGCGAGTTCGTGATGCTTGGCCGCATGCCCTATCTGGGCGCGTTCTCCCGCCCCAAGGTGGAAGACAAGAGCGCGGTGGCCGACGCGCTGGCCACGGTGGAGCTGGACGATTACGCCGACCAGCGGCTGGATCACCTGTCCGGCGGCGAGCGGCAGCGCGCGGCCATCGCCCGCGCCTTGGCGCAGCAGGCGCCGGTGCTGTTGCTGGACGAACCCACCAACCATCTGGATCTGCGCCACCAGCACCGCCTGCAACAATTGCTGCTGGAGCTGTCGCGCCAGGGCAAGACCGTGGTGCAGGTGCTGCACGACCTGGCGCTGGCGGCCAGCTATGCCGATCATGTGGCCTTGCTGGAGCAGGGCCGGCTGGTGGTGGCCGGCGCGCCGGAGCAGGTGCTGACGCCGGAACGACTGCTGGCGGTCTACCGCTGGCCGGTGCGCTTGCAGCGCAGCGGCAATGACTGGCAGCTCAACGCCGCCCTGGCGCAGGCGCAGAAGCCCGCGGCGCTGGCGGCCGGCGCCTGAGAGCCTGAGAGCCTGTCCATAGCCTGCTGCGCGTCGGCGGGATTGATAGGTAAAGGGCGTTGAAAACAGCTTCGAAATGCTCATGTACCACTTGAGCATTCCGCTTTCTCAGCCGCAACGCCTTGTCTCGCCCTAGCTCGCGAGGCTTTGAACAGACTCTGAGACCAGGTCCAAAAATAAAAACCCCCGGCTTGCTGACGCGAGCCGGGGGTTTTTCGCGATCTGGCCGCGCTTATTTCAGCGCGTAGATAGCCGGCAGATTGCGCCAGGCGCCGCGCACGTCCATGCCGTAGCCGAATACATAGCGGTCCGGCACGTCCAGGCCGACGAAGTCCGCCAGCATCGGCTTTTCCTTGCTGATCAGCTTGTTGGCGAACACGCCGCTGTAGAAGGCCTTGGCGCCCATGTCCATCACTTTGTCGCGGATCGCCGCCATGGTGTGGCCTTCGTCCAGGATGTCGTCCAGCACCAGCACCACGCGATCGCGCACGTCTTCCTTGGGCGCCTGCTTCCACACCAGTTCGCCGCCCTGGGTCTTGTCGCCATAGCGGGACACGTGAACGTAGTCGAAGTCCAGCGGGAAGGCCAGGCGCGGCAGCAGCTGGCCGGTGAACACCACGGCGCCGCCCATCACGGACAATACCAGCGGGTAGGTTTCGCCCAGTTCCTTGGTGATTTCCACCGCCATGCGGTCGACGGCCGCGCTGACTTCCTCGGCGGTGAACAGCACGTCGGAACTGTTGATCAGGCCACGGGCCTCGGCAATATTGGGCATGATGCCTCCTTGATTCACACGTACAAACGCCGCTCTTCATGACAGAGCGGCGTGATTGAGAAAACGATTAGTTCCTGGCCAGCGACTGCAGATAGGCGGCGAACTCGGCGCCGACCTCGTGATGCTGCAAGCCGTAATTGACCGTGGCTTTCAGATAGCCCAGCTTGGAGCCGCAGTCGTAACGCACGCCTTTGAACGGCAGCGCCAACACAGCCTCGTCCTTCATCAGCGCCGCGATGCCGTCGGTCAGCTGGATTTCGCCGCCGGCGCCGGCCGTGGTGTTGACCAGCTTGTCGAAAATGCGCGGGGTCAGAATGTAACGGCCCACCACCGCCAGATTGGACGGCGCCACTTCCGGGCGCGGCTTCTCCACGATATGTTCCACTTGCTGATGGCCGCGCGCGTCCGGCGCCACCTTGACGATGCCGTAAGAGCCGGTTTCCTCCGGCGCCACGGTTTCCACGCCCAGCACCGAGGTATGGGTTTCATCGAACAGCTTGACCATTTGCTCCATCGCGCCCGGCGCGCCTTCGATCAGGTCGTCGGCCAGGATCACCGCGAACGGCGCGTCGCCCACCACCGGCCGCGCGCAGAGCACGGCGTGGCCCAGGCCCAGCGCCTCGGTCTGACGGATGAAGATGCAGGACACCGACGGCGGGATGATGCCCTGCACGGTTTCCAGCAGCTTCTGCTTATTCTTGTTTTCCAGTTCGGTTTCCAGCTCGTAGGCCTTGTCGAAATGGTCTTCGATCGAACGCTTGTTGCGGCCGGTGATGAAAATCAGCTCGGTCATGCCGGCGGCGATCGCCTCTTCCACCGCGTACTGGATCAGCGGCTTGTCCACCACCGGCAGCATTTCCTTGGGGCTGGCCTTGGTGGCCGGCAGGAAACGGGTACCCAGCCCGGCGACGGGGAATACCGCTTTCGTGATTTTTTTCATGCCCATTCTCGTTAACAAGCGTTGACAGCCGCGCATTCTACCGCGCCGCGGCCCGCTGGTGAAAGTCCCGCCTTACAAAGCGGCGGCAAATCGCTGAGCCAGCGCTTGCGCCACGCCTTCCAGCACCGCATCCCAAGCGCCGGCCTCGGCCTGGCGCCAGACCCGCATCGAGTCGTACCACGGCGCGCGCTCGCCGGCGGCCAGGAAGAAGGGCGCGCTTTCCGCGCGCATCAGCACCCAGACCGGCTTGCCCATCGCCCCGGCCAGGTGGGCGACGGCGGTATCGACGGTGATCACCAGATCCAGCTCCGCCACCCAGGCGGCGGTATCGGCGAAATCGTTCAGGGCCGGTGTGCTCAACAAACCTTGCAAGGCCGAAGGCGTCGTTCCCGGCTGCAAGGACACGAAGTCGATGCCGGGCAGCCGGCACAAAGAGGCGAAGTCCTCCGGCGGCACCGATTTGTGGCGGCGCCAATGATCGGCCTTGCCCACGCCCCATTGCCCGCTTTCCCACACCACGCCGACGCGTGGACGGCCGCCGCCGCGCGCCGGGACCGCGGCCGCCGGCACCGCGCTCAGATAAGGCTGGCCGGACAGATTCTCCAGCGTCACGCCCAGCGCGCCGGGCAAGGACATCAGCGGCAGTTGCCAATCGAAAGCCGGCGCGGCCTCCGCTTCCAGCAGTTCGATGCCGTCGAATTGAGCGAACAGGCGATGAAAGGTTTTGGGGCAGGCCAGCAGCAGGCGCGCCCGCGGATGCTCGGCCCGCAGCCGCGGCAGGAAGCGCGCCATCTGCAGGCTGTCGCCCAGGCCCTGTTCCGCCCACAACAGCAAGACGGACGCGTCCAGCGCCTGGCCCTGCCAGCGCCGTTCGCGGTGACGCGGCTGCAGAATGGCTTCCCAGCGCGCCTCATAATACGGCCAGGCCTCGGCGTAGCAGCCGGCCAGCAATAGCGCGATGGACAGGCTGAAGCGCAGATTGGCGTCGTTCGGGTCCAGCTCCAAACCGCCTTGCAACACGGCGATGGCGTCGTCCAGCAGCAAGGCGCAGGTGCAGGCGTAACCCAGGTTGTTGCAGCGCGCCGGGCTGGCTCCGGCCAGCTCGATGGCGCGCAGATGGCAGGCGATGGCGTCCTGGTATCGCAGCCGATGCTGCAACACCACGCCCAGATTGCTCCAGGCGTCGACATGTTCGGGCTCCGCCGCCAAGGCTTCGCGCAGCAACGCTTCCGCCAGCTCCAGCTCACCCAACTCCTTGAGCAGCACCGCCAGATTGCACTTGATATTGACCGACTGCGGATTGAGCGCGGCGGCGGCCAGGTAGTCGTCCAGCGCGCGCGCGCTGTCGCCCTGACGCAAGCGGGCGTTGGCGCGGTTGGCCAGCGCTTGCCAATCCTGCGCATTCAAGCGCAGGCATTGATCAAACGCCTGCTCCGCCTCGCGCCAGCGGCCCTCCGCCGCCAATCGGTTGCCTTGTTTGAAGGCTTGGTCCGCCGTCATCTGTTCCGTTCCTTCTTAAAATACCTGCCACGAAAACCCCAAAACCGACTTAGCCACGGAAGCACACGGGAGGGCACGGAAGGCAAACCCTTTAGCCACGAAATCCACGAAAACAACAGCAGCCTTTGGTTTGGTCCGTGTTTTTCTGTGTGCTTCCGTGGCAAAAACATTTCCCGCCGAGGCTACAGGCTCTTAAGTCACTCTCCGGCCAGCAAGGCTTGCAAGCCGGCCTCGTCCAGAATCGCCACGCCCAGTTCTTCCGCCTTGGCCAGCTTGCTGCCGGCCTCCGCGCCCGCCACCACGTAATGGGTTTTCTTGGATACGCTGCCGGACACCTTGCCGCCGGCGGCTTCTATCAATTCCTTGGCCTGGTCGCGGCTCAGTGTCGGCAAGGTGCCGGTCAGCACCAGGGTCTTGCCTTCCAGCACGCCGGCCGCCGCCGCTTGCGCCGGCAGCGCCGCCAGGATCTCGTCGACCAGGGCGGCGAGCGCGCGCAGGCTGTCGCGCTTGCCCGGCAGGTCCAGCCAATCGGCCAGCGCGTTGATCACCTCGGCCGGCAGTTCCAGGTCCAGCAAGGCGCGCCGTTCGCGCCCGACCAGCGCGGCCAGGCCGTCGATCTGCGCCGCCAGCTGTTGGCTGCGCACCTCGGTCAGACGCGGGATGTCCAGCCGCGCCAACAGCGCCGCCGGCAGCAAACGCTCGGCCAGGCGCGGCGACGGCGCGTGCTCGTCGGCCGGCGTCACATGGCTCAACAAAGCGTCCAGCGCGGCTTCGTTATTGGCTTCGGCGAAAAAGTCCGCCAGCGATTCCGCCACCACGCCGCCGATGTCCGGCAGCGCGGCGAACAAGGCCGCCGGCGAGCGACGGACCAGGGCCATCGTTCCCAGCCAATCGGCCAGGGTCTTGGCGGTGGATTCGCCGACATGACGGATGCCCAGCGCGAACAGCAGCCGCGCCAGCGGCGGCCGTCGGCTGGCGGCGATCGCCTCGATCAGGTTTTCCGCCCATTTGCTGGCCACCTTGCCGGCCTTGACGGTTTCCGGGGTCACGCCCTCGTCCTCGTCGGCGCGGCGCTTCATTTCCAGCAAGTCTTCCAGCGTCAGCCGGTACAGATCGGCCACGCCGCGCACATAGTCGTACTCCACCAGCTTGTCGATATAGCGCTCGCCCAGGCCGTCGATGTCCATCATGCGGCGGCCGGCGAAATGCTGGATCGCCTGGCTGCGCTGCGCGCGGCAGGACAGGCCGCCGGAGCAGCGCGCCACCGCCTCGCCCTCTTCGCGCACCACATGGCTGCCGCATACCGGGCAAGTACTGGGCAGCCGGTAGGCCGGATATTGCGCTTCGTCGAACAAGCCGCCATCCGCGGCCGGCAGCATGGGCCGGCGCTCCATCACCACGGACACCACTTCCGGAATCACGTCGCCGGCGCGGCGCACGATCACGGTGTCGCCCACGCGCACATCCTTGCGCCGCGCCTCGTCCTCATTGTGCAGGGTGGCGTTGGTGACGGTGACGCCGCCGACGAACACCGGCTTCAGCCGCGCCACCGGGGTGATGGCACCGGTGCGGCCCACCTGTTCCTCGATCGCCTCGACCTGGGTCAAGGCCTCCTCGGCCGGGAATTTGTGGGCGATGGCCCAGCGCGGCGCGCGCGACACAAAGCCCAGTTCGTCCTGCAAGGCGCGCTGATTGACCTTGTACACCACGCCGTCGATATCGAAAGGCAGGCCGGGGCGGCGCTGCTGCACTTGTTCGTAATAACCGATCAAGCCATCCACGCCGCGCACCACCGGCCGCAGGTCCTCGGCCACCACCGGGAAGCCCAGTTCCCGCAACCAGGCCATTTCCCCGCTGTGGCTGGCCGGCCAGTCCGCGCCCTCCACCTGGGCGATGGCGTAGGCAAAGAAGGATAGCCGGCGCTGGGCGGTAATGCGCGAATCCAGCTGACGCAGGCTGCCGGCGGCGGCGTTGCGCGGATTGGCGAAGGTCTTGTCGCCGCGCGCGACCTGCTCGCGGTTGAGCTTGTCGAAATCCTGCTTCAGCATCAGCACCTCGCCGCGCACTTCCAGCAGGCCGGGCGTGGCCGCGCCGGCCGGCAGCCGCAGCGGAATCGCGCGCACGGTGCGGATATTCTCGGTGACGTTCTCGCCGGTCACGCCGTCACCGCGGGTGGCCGCCTGAACCAGCATGCCGTCGCGGTAAAGCAGGGAAATCGCCAGGCCGTCGAACTTGGGCTCGGTCGCGTACTCCACCTCGGCGACGTCCAGGCCTTTGCGCACCCGCTCGTCGAACTGCAGCAGCTCTTCATGGCGCAGTTCGCGCTCGCTCAGCTGCATATCGGAAAACGCGTTGGACAGCGACAGCATCGGCACGCTGTGGGTCACTTGCTGGAATTCGTCCAGCGGCGCGCCGCCGACGCGACGGGTAGGCGAATCCGCGCTCGCCAGTTCCGGATGCTCCTGCTCCAGTTGCTGCAGCTCGCGGAACAGGCGGTCGTATTCGGCGTCCGGCACGGTGGGAGTGTCCAGCACATAGTATTCGTGGCCGTAGCGGTTCAGCAGTTGATGCAGTTCGGCTACGCGCTGTTGCGGGGTTTGGGCGGTCATGTTCAGTCGGACTCAAACAGAAAAAGCCGGCGTGACGCCGGCCTTGGATACGGAGGATTATCGAGCGGGCCTATCACCCCAGTGTAGCGGCTGGACAGCAAGGCGACACCAGGGCTTCCCGCCGGGTTCAGGCAAACAGTCTCAACGCGGCCACGCTGCCGGGGGCGATGCCCCGATCGTCCATGCTGCCGTAGATGTGCAGCAATTGGTCGCGGATGCGGGTCAGGCCGGCGTCGGACAGCGGACGGCGGTTGTCGTCCACCAGTTGGGCGTCGAACTCCTGCGCCAGCTGGCGCGCGAAGTAAACGGCGCGGTCGAACACCTCGACGCCGCCGGCCACGCGCGGCACGTCGAACAACAGCGTCAGCGCCGGGAAGGATTTGTCCAGCAAGGTGTGGAAGGTGAACGGCATCTGGTCGGCCGCCATCAGGGAATACAGGGTATTGCCGGAATCCGCCAGGTAGTGGAAGGCGCCGTCCGGCTCCAGCTGCAGGCCGGCCGCCTCGGCGAAGCTGCGCAGGCGGGTGCCTTCTATCGGCCCCTGCGGCACGATGTTGATGCCGATCAGCACGTCCACATCGGCGCAGAAACGGTCCAGTTCGCGCGCTGCCACCAGCTTTTGCTGGCGCTGCGGGAAACTGACCGCCGCGTCGTGCTCCTCGGCGAAACGCGACACCTGCTGGCAGAAGCCGGCCAGTTCCTGTTCAGTGACCGCGCCGCTGCGGTCCACCATCTGCATGCTGACGTTGATCTGCTTGTAACGGGTGCCGGGCAAGGCCTCGGCTGGCTTCCACAGGCCTTTCTCGGTGCGGCCGATCAACTGGGTGCGCTTGCCGACGTTGAAGCGCGGAATCGCCGCCAGTTCGTGCGGCGCGTGGAACACCACTTCGGCGATGAAATCCAGCGACGGGTCCAGCATCGCCACCACCAGCGCCTGGTGATCGGCGGAATCCATCTGCTGAACCTCTTCTTCCTCTTCCACCACCGGTACCGCGTCGAAAACCGCCTCGCGCGGCCGCGCGGCTTCCTGTCGCTCCGGCTCCGCCGGCGGCAGTTGCGGCTCGAAATAAGCGGCGGCGTAATCGTCCGGCTCCGGCGCGGCATCCACTAGCACCGGCTCCATCCGATCCTGCTTCACGCCGTCGCGCACATTGTTCTTGGGCACGTCCAGCAATACATCGTCATGACCGCCGCGCGTAAAGGCCTGGCGAGTCTTCTTGCGAAAACGCCATTCCTGAAAAGCATTGAATCCATATACCAGGGCGATGACCGCTCCGCCCAATATCAATACACCAATCTGTAATTCGCTCATCAGCCAGTCCGCATTAAGGCGAATAATCGAAGCCGTCGGCAGCCTCATCGCCGCGCGCCGGCGCATCTTTCGATGCGCGATGCGGCGTCTTTCGGCAATGGCCAGGCCGACAGCCTCCCTTTAAGTATTCGGCAACAAAACCGTTCGAATCTGGCGTTTCGGCCAGTCGTGAACGGCGATAGACCACGGTTATTATAACGAAAGCCTCAGCTTGCGCATCATTTGGCAGCAATTTAGCCGTAAATGCCTTGCCGCCAACATAAATACAAGCCGGGGCAATAGCTGATGCGGGCAGTTTGGCGTTTCAAACCAGGATCACAACCTGAATTGGATGCCGAATCGCCCCTGCTGGTTCCATCGCCTGGTTCGAAACTGCCGCAGCAGGCCGTTCAGCACCGCGCAGCCGGCCCGCCTCGAGTGGGCCGAATGGAAGCGGAACGTCATTTCAGGGCTCATAAGGTCCAACAGATGACATTTCTGACAGGGGCGCTCTGGAATATCTCGTGCCAGAATATTTCGTGTTCATGCAAATGAATGAATGATTCCAACCGTCTTAACACTGCTTAGGAAAGCAAGGGATAGATCGATGAAAAACACTTCTCAAGCCAGTTTCCTTCCGGTGGTCCACGAGCTGGCGCGCACCTACCAGGCGTTTGAACAGTTTGCCAGCCAGCACATTCGTCAGTTGGGCTTGACTCCGCCGCAATTCGACGTGGTCGCCACGCTGGGCCACAGCAAGGGCATGAACTGCAAGGAGCTGTCCGACCGCACGCTGATCACCAAGGGGACGCTGACCGGCGTCATCGACCGGCTGGAAGACAAGGGCCTGGTAACGCGCACCATGCAGCCGAACGACCGCCGCAGCGTGTTCGTGTCGCTGACCCAGCACGGCGAGCGGCTGTTCGACCAAGCCTTCCCCGCCCATATCGACTATATGCAGATCGCCTTCAAGCGCTTCGGCGAACATGATCTGTCCGGCTTCTGCCAGGAACTGGGCCGCCTGCGCGAAGGCTTCAGCCTGGCGCTGGAAGAGCAAGAAGAAGTCACCGCCTAGGCCAAGCATGCGCTAGGCGCCCTCACCCGGCGGCGAAGCGCGGCCCCCGCATTGCGGAGCCGCTCTCGCCGCCATTGCTTTGGCGCCGGTCCACGCTCAGCGTCTCTCAAAACGCACCGGCACCGTCAACACCGAATCCACCGGCTGGCCATTACGCTTGGCCGGTACAAAACGCCAACTCTCCACCGCGGCCTTGGCCGCCCGGTCCAGCCGTGGATAGCCGCTGCTGGCCGCCACCGTCACTTCGCTGGCGCGGCCGGCGGCGCTGACCCCGACCCGCAGCATCACCGTGCCCTCTTCGCCATTTTCCCGCGAGCGCTCCGGGTATTCCGGCTGCGGATTGCGCAGATATTCGGCCCGGTACAGCGCCACGCTATCCTGTCCGCCTGCCCTTGCCGCTCCGGAAGCGCCTTGCGCCGACGCCAAGCCGGCCGGCTCTCCTTCCCCAACGCCGGAGCCGCCTCCGACCACCGCCGGCAACGATGGGCGCTGCTGCGACGCAGCCTCGGGCGATGGCGCCGCCGGCCGCGCAATCGCCTTGGCAGCGGGAACGGACTTGGGCTGTGGAGATTGACGGCGCTCGACCGGCGGCGCTTTGGCTGCTTCCGCCCCCGCGCCATCGGGAACGCCGGCGGCCGGCGGCGCCGGCAAGCTCAGCGTCAGCACCGCCTGGCTGACGGGGGGGCGCGATGCGAACGGCCGCCAGCAAAACAAGAGCAGCGCGTGCAGCAGCAAGGACGCCAGCAAGGCCCAAGCCCACCCCGGCCGCGCGCGCATCCCGCGCCTCAGCAACGCATCCGGCTGCCCGGCCGGCTGTATTGCCACCAAGCCACCAGCATGGACACCAGATAAAAAACGAAGAACATGCCGAAGGCCGGCAGGAAGCTGCCGAAAGCGGCCAACGCGCTGCCAAAGGATTTGGGAATCACGAAACCACCGAAGGCCGCCATCACCGAGCTCACATTCATCGCCGACGCGCCACGGCGGCCGCCGCGCGCATAGGCCTCGGCGACGTTCAGGCCGGCGGCCTTGGCCTGCTGGCCGGCCTGCAACAGAAAGACCTTGGGCGCCAACTGGAAAGATGAGCCGTTGCCAACGCCGGCGGCGAAGAAAATCAGCTGGAACATCGCCAGGAACAGCCAGAACGAACCGCCGCTGCTGGCGGTGGGCATGCTCAGGTAAACGCCAACGGTGGCCAGCGCCATCACCCCATTGCTGAGCATGGTGGCGATGCCGCCGCCGATGTGGTCGCCCATCCAGCCTCCCAGCGGCCGCGACAGCGCGCAGATCATCGGCCCGATGAAGGCGTAGGGCGTGACGTCGATCAGCGGAAACATATTGCGCGCCAACAGCGGGAAGGCGGCGGCGAAGCCGAGAAAGGTGCCGTAGCTGCCCATGTACAGCAGGCAGATATACCAGGTGTGCGGATCTCGCATCGCGTCCAGCTGATCATGCGGCGTGATGCGCAGCTTGGGCAGGTCATGCGCGTAGAGCAGGCAGGCCAGCGCGATGACGACGATGAAGGGCAGCCACAGATAGCCGGCGTTCTGCAGCCACACCGGATGCACGGCGCCGCCGACGCCCCAGATCTGCGGCATGCCGCCGGCCGCGCCGAACAAGGGCAGCAGGATAGCGACCGGAATCGCCAGCTGCGCCACCGACACACCCAGATTGCCAAGGCCGGCGTTCAAGCCCATCGCCAGCCCCTTGGCCGCCTTGGGGAAGAAAAAGCTGGTATTGGACAGATGCGAGGCGCTGGCGCCACCGCCGATGCCACATAGGCCGGACACCAGCAGCAGAATGGGAAAAGGCGTCGAAATATCCTGCACCACCGCGGCCACGCCCACCGCCGGCAGCAAGAGCAGCAAGGTGGAAATCCCCAGCCACAGGCCGCCGCCCACCCAGCTCCATATCCAGGAGTACAGCAAGCGCATCAAGGCACCGACCAGCGGCGGAATCGACACCAGCAGGAACTGTTGCTGATTGCTGAGCGCGAACCCCACCGCCGGCAGGTTGACCACCACCATGCTCCACATCATCCAGATATTGAAGTTCAGGTGCAGCGACAGGATGGACAGCCAGAGATTGCGATTGGCGATGCGCCGGCCGCGGCGCAGCCAGAAGATAGGGTTTTCAGGTTCCCAACGCTTGATGCTTACGGTCATGCCACTCATCCAGCAACGATATCGCCCGGCGGCCGTTGCCGTCGGGAAGCTGCGCAGTATGCCAGCCGCGCGCGCGGCCTAGTTTGCGCGCCGTCAAACTGTAACTGACGGCAATAGTCCGCGCCAGCCCGTTTAAACGATGGCTAACAAACCCGGCGGGTGCCAGGCGGGCTTTGCCACCGGCAGTAGCCGGTTGTCGGATACCAAAGACCTTGCGGCTGAAAAAGCGGAATGTACACGTGGTACATGAGCATTTCGAAGCGGGTTTCAACGCCGTATCGCCGACGCGCAGCAGATCGTAAACAGGTTCTTAGGCGGTTTCCCGCATTTTCAATGCTTCCACAATGTCCACCGCCACAATGCGGCTGACCCCCTGCTCCTGCATGGTGACGCCCACCAGTTGCTCCGCCATTTCCATGGTCAGGCGGTTATGGGAAATATAGAGAAACTGGGTGCGCTCCGACATCTGTTTGACCAGGTCGCAGAAGCGGCTGGTATTGGCGTCGTCCAGCGGCGCGTCCACTTCGTCCAGCAGGCAGAACGGCGCCGGGTTCAGGGAAAACAGCGAGAACACCAGGCTCATCGCGGTCAATGCCTTTTCACCGCCGGACAGCAGGTGAATGGTGCTGTTCTTCTTGCCTGGCGGCTGGGCGATGATCTGCACGCCGGCATCCAGCAAGTCCTCTCCGGTCAGCACCAGCTCGGCGCGGCCGCCGCCGAACAGCGTGGGGAAGAACTCGCGCATCTTGGTGTTGACCGCGTCGTAAGTGGCTTGCAGCATCTCGCGGGTTTCGCCGTCTATCTTGGCGATCGCTTCTTCCAGCGTCGCCATCGCCAGGGTCAGGTCCTCGGACTGGCTGGCCAGGTAATCGCCGCGTTTGCGGGCTTCATCCAGTTCTTCCAGCGCCGCCAGGTTGACCGCGCCCAGGCCTTCCAGCGCGCGCGCCAGCCGCGCGATTTCTGCGGCCAGCGCGTTCGGCTTCACCGCCTCGCTCAGATCGGCCATCAAGGCGGCCTCGTCGGCGCCGGCGCTGGCCAGTTCTTCGGCGAAGCGCTCCATCGCCAGCCGCGCTTCCTGGTGCTTGAGCAGCCAGTCCGAGCGCGATTCACGCAGCGCCGGCAAAGCGGCGTTGGCCTGTTGCTGCTGCTGGGTCAACTCGCGCAGCCTCTCGGTCAGGCCGTTGAGCCGGTCACGCACCGCGCCCAGCCGTTGTTCGCGCTGCTCGCGTTCGGCCAAGGCCAGTTGCAAGGCCTCTTCCGGCACAGCCTCTTCCACCGCCTCGGCCTCTTCGGCCAGGGCTTCCAGGCGCTCGGCCAATTGCTGATCGCGCTCGTCCAGTTCGCGGCCGCGCCGCGCCAGTTCGGCCACCTTCTGCTCGGCGGTGCTCATTTCCAGCTTGATTTCGTGCAGCATGCGCTCGGCGTCGCGGGTCTTGTTGCGCGCCAGTTGCAAGCCGGTTTCGGCGTTCAGGCGGTCCAAACGCATCTCTTCCAGCTGTACCGCCAGTTCCTCCAGCGTCAGCGCCGCCTCTTCGCCCAGCATCTCGGCCTCGGCCATGCCTTCCCCGGCCAGTTCGCGCTCTTCTGCGATGCGGCTGCGCTCGGCCTCGATCGCCGCCAGACGCGCCGCGCCCTGGCGCGCGGCCTGGTCCAGCTTGACGTGTTCCAATGTGGCGGCGTTCAGTTCCGCTTCCAGCCGGGTCAGCGCGCCCTTTTGCGCGCGCACCGCTTCGGCCAGCATGCCGCTGCGGCTCTGCGAGGATTCACGACGCTGCTGCAAGGCGCCCACTTCCGGCAGCAGGCTGTCCAGGCGCGCCTGCGCCGCTTCCAGCAGCGCCTTGCGCGCCATCAGGCCGTCGCCGCCGGCTTCGGCGTGCAGGCAGAGGCTGGCGGCGTAAACGCGATGGCCTTCCGGCGTCAGCAGGCAGGCGCCTGCCGGCAGTTGCTCGCGCAGCGCTTGCGCCTGCTCCAGCGAATCAGCCAGGTAGATGCCGGCCAGCCAGTCTTGCAAGGCCGGCACAAAAGCGTCGGCGGCGCGCACTTGCTGCAATAAGGTCGGCCATGGACGCTCAGGCTGCCACTCGCTGCGGGCGCCGCCGTCGGCCAACGCCAGCGCCGCCGGCGGCGGTTCTCCGGACAAGGCTGCGGCGCGCGCGGCCAGGCGCTCCCCCAGCGCCGCCTCCAGCGCCGGCTGCCACTTGGGCTCCACCTGCAGGCTTTGCCACAGCTGCGGCGCATCGGCCAGACCCTGGCGCTGCAACCAGCCATCCAGTTGCTCGCTGGCCGCTTCACGCGCCAGCATGCCGGCCAAGGCGGCGGCCTCGGCCTCGGCGCGCGCCTGTTCGCCGCGCAGCGCGGCCAGTTGTTCGTCCAGCTTTTCGCGCTCTGCCGCCAGGTCGGCCTGCTTGGCCTCGTCGGCCACCAGCCGCGCCCGCACCGTGTCCAAGGCGCCGCGCGCGCGTTCGACCTCGGCGGCGGCGGCTTGCTGCTGCGCTTGATCCGGCAGGTTCAGATCGCTCAGTTCACGCCGCAGCGCGTCCTCGCGGCTGGACAGCTGTTCCAGGCCACGGCGCAGATGCTCCAGTTTCTGGCGCGACAGGTCGCGGTCGCGGCTCAGATTGGCCTGCTGCGCGGTCAAGCCGTTCAAGTGTTGCTCGATGGCGCGGTATTCCGCCTCGGCGGTGGGCAGTTCGTCAGCGCCGTCCTCCAGCGTCATCTGCGCTTCTTCCAGCCCCATCTGCGCTTCTTCGCGCCGCGGCAGCCAGTCGTCCAGCTCCGCCGACACCTGGCCTCGGCCCTCGGCCAGCACTTGGCGCTCGGTGCGCACGCTGCCCAGTTCGCGGTCCACTCGGGCGCGGTTCTGCTCGCGGTGGCGCTGGGCTTCTTCCAGCCGCGCCAGCTGCGCATTGGCTTCGAACAAATGCTGTTGCGCTTCGTGCACTTCGTCGCTGGCGGCGAAATGCCCTTCGCGCACGGTTTCGGATTCGGCCTCCAGATGAGTGACCGCAGCCTCCAGCGCCGCTTCCTCGGTTTCGATGCGCGCCAGTTCGGCGCGCGCCGCCGCCTCGTTGCGCGCCGCTTCTTCGCGCCGCGCCAAGGCCAGCAGGTTCTGCTTGTGGGTCAGCGCGCCGCGCAGGTCGTGATATTGGGCCGCCACTTCCGCCTGCTCGGACAGGCGCTCCACCTGGCGCTCCAGCTCTTGCCGCAAGTCGGCGATGCGTTCCAGATTGGCGCGGGTGTCGGCGATGCGGTGTTCGGTCTCGCGGCGGCGTTCCTTGTACTTGGACACGCCGGCGGCTTCTTCCAGATAGGCGCGCAGTTCTTCCGGCCGCGCTTCGATGATGCGCGAGATCATGCCCTGCTCGATCACCGCGTAACCGCGCGCGCCGACGCCGGTGCCGAGGAACAGGTCGGTGATGTCGCGGCGGCGCACCTGCTGGTTGTTGATGAAGTAGCTGGATTCGCCCTGGCGGGTCAGCACTCGCTTGATCGCCACTTCCGCGTACTGGCCCCAGGCGCCGGTAAGCGCGCCGTCGCCGTTGTCGAACACCAGTTCCACCGAGGCGCGGCTGACCGGCTTGCGCGTGGACGAGCCGTTGAAGATCACGTCCTGCATCGATTCGCCGCGCAACTGCTTGGCCGAGGATTCGCCCAATACCCAGCGCACCGCGTCTATCACATTGGACTTGCCGCAGCCATTGGGGCCGATCACCGCCACCAGTTGGCCGGGCACGGCAATGCTGGTGGGGTCGACGAATGACTTGAAACCGGCAAGCTTGATGTGGGTGAGACGCAAAATGTCCTCGCAATGGCAGGGCGAAAATCGGCATTTTAGCAGTTGCCCGCTCCGGCTGCGCGTCGCGCGCGGGCCTGTTGCGCGTCGCGCAGCCGCATCTACCCAGCCAGCCCACTTATGCCATAATGGCCGCATGGAACCGCTATCGTTGTCCAATCACTTCTTGATCGCCATGCCCAATATGGCGGACCCGCTGTTCTCGCGCTCGCTGGTGTATCTATGCGAGCACGGCGAGCACGGCTCCATGGGCCTGATCATCAACAAGCCTTCCGGCATCGCCATGGCGCAGCTGTTCGACCAGATCGACCTGCCATTGGACGGTGAATCGCTGCGCGCCGAGCCCATCTACTTCGGCGGCCCGGTGCAACCGGATCGCGGCTTCGTGCTGCACATGCCGGTGGGCAATTGGCAATCCAGCCTACTGGTCACCGACGATATCGCGCTGACCACGTCCAAGGATGTGCTGATAGCGGTATCCGAGGATCACAATCAGCCGGAACGCATGCTGATCACGCTGGGCTATTCCGGCTGGAGCGCCGGCCAGCTGGAGCAGGAAATCGCCGACAACGGCTGGCTGACGGTGCCGGCGCGTCCGGACATCATCTTCGGCCTGCCTTGCGAAGAACGCTACGACGCCGCGATGGCGCTGCTGGGCTTCGATCCCTCGCTGTTGTCCACGGATGTCGGCCATGCCTGAAGGCTGCGCACTGGCATTCGACTTTGGCGAGCGCCGCATCGGCGTCGCCGTCGGGGACACCATCGTGGGCATTCCCCATCCGCTCATCACCATAGACACCGAAATCAACGATGCGCGCTTTGCCGCCATCGCCGCCTTGATCGCGGAATGGCAACCGGCTCAGCTGGTGGTGGGGCTGCCCATGCATATCGACGGCACCGAGCACCAGATGACGCAGTTGGCGCGCCGCTTCGCCAACCGGCTGAAGGGCCGCTACGGTCTGCCGGTGTGGCTGGTGGATGAGCGGCTGACCTCGGTGGTGGCCGAATCCATGCTGGAAGAAGCCGGCGTGCGCGGCCGCAAGCAGAAGCCGGCGCTGGACCAGGTGGCGGCCCAGGCCATCCTGCTGACCTGGTTCGAGCACCCCGGCCACGCGGTCTGAACCCGATGAGATTATCGCCGCAAGCCCGGCTCAGCGCGCTGATGCTGGCCTTCCTGGCCAGCCTGCTGGGCCTGATCGCCATCCTGCTGACGCCGCATCAGCTGCGGGAATGGCGCAATGCGCCAGGCCATGTCGAAAGCAGCCGCATGCTGGTGGTGTCCAGCGCCGAACACCCGGACCAATTCTACTGGCAGCCCTATGTGCAATACCTGTACACGGTGCGCGGCCAGGTCTACCACAACGACCGGCTGTTCGCCGTCGACAAGGCCCTGCCCGGCGACCGCAGCAACGCCGACGATCTGACCCGGCGCTTCCCCGCCGGCAAGGCGATCACCGTCTACTACAATCCGCGCAGCCCGGCCGAATCGGTGCTGATCAAGGGCGGCGACAGCGATATCGGCAGCGCCAAATTCATCCTGGCGGCGCTGAGCGCGCTGTTCGGCTGGGCGCTGCTGTACCGGCTGCGCGCGCGGCTGCCGCTGCCGCGCCGGCGCATTCAACGCGGCGCGCGCGTCCCATGAGCGAGAAAGTCATCGCCCTGCTGCTGATCGCCATCGGCGCGGCCATTTCCATCTATCTATGGCAGCAGTCTGCCAAGGCGCAGCAAGCCGCCAGCTGGCCCAGCACGACCGGCAAGATCGTCTCCAGCGAAGTGGACTGGCGCCAGATGCGCGGCGGCGACAGCTCGGACCGCAAGGAGTACCGCGCCATCGTGCGCTATGAATACCTGGTGGCCGGCAGCGTCCACCACGCGCAGCAACTGCGCTTCCCCAACCCCGGCTACGGCGGCAGCGAGCAGCAGGCGCGGGACATCGTCCAGCATTATCCGGCCGCCCAGGCCGTGCAGGTGTTCTACAACCCGCAGAATCCCGAAGAAGCCTGCCTGGAGCCGGGCAAGCACTGGACGGTGTGGCTGGGCCAGGCGATGGCCGCGCTGATCGCCCTCATCGGCCTGTTCTGGCTGCGCCGCTGAGCCGCAATATCTGGCAATACTTTAGCCATGGCGCGGAACGCCGCGCGGCGGCTATAACTCAGTCAGTTCCCGTCTCCATCTGGATTCGTCATGAGCAGCACCATCACCCAAGCCGCGCAGATCTCGCTGGCCAGCGCCGCCTTGCTCAATGGCGGCGTCGCGCCCTCGCCGGTGCAGCAGTCGGCGCAAGCTTCGCCGGAACTGGCGGCCCAGGCCGCGCAGCTGGCGGCGGACGCCAGCGCCATCGTGACACTGGGCGGCGCCAGCGCTAGCGACCCCAGCTATAACGCGGCCGGCTTGCTCAACAGCTTCACCCAGGCCGGCACCCTGCAAGGCGGCCTGCTCAGCGTCGGCAACGCCGCGGATACCGCGCAGCAAAGCAGCGATCAGCAAGTGGTCGGCCAGTTGCTGGGCGGCGGCAGTAGCAGCAGCGCCGGCCTCAGCAATGCCTGGGCCTCGGTATTGCGCAGCAATCCCGAACTCGCCGGCCAGGCGATGCAAAGCAATCTCGACAGCGGCATCATCGACACCCTGGCCTGAGCCCCCCTCGCGTTCCGCCGGACTTGCCCGCGCGGCATCCACTCCGTCTCTGCCATTTGACCGCCGTCGGGCGCTGCTCGCGCTTACCAGCCAAGATAAACAATTAAATAACCGTTATTGATTATGCGAAATATATAGTGTTTAATTTTTATAATAGCTACTGATAGCCACTGACAAAAAATGACATTGCCGTCACAATGTCGCCCCATCTGAAACTCCTCGCCGCCTAGCCGATGCCTCGCGCGCTGCCGATACTGCTATTGCTGTGCCTGTTCTTCGCCGCCCATGCGGCGCAAGCCGGCTTTCGTCCGTTCAGCGAACGGGACGCCAGCGCTTTTTGCAGCGCTGACGCCAGTCTGGGCATAGAACAGATTTCCAGCCCCGACTGGCAAGCACGCTTCCAGCCGCTGCCAGACGGCAAGCTGGCGCGCGGCTATGGCCACGATACGTGCTGGCTGCGGCTAAAGCTGCAGGCTTTGCCTCCGCACCCCTGGCTGGAGCTGATTCCCAGCTATCTGGCGCGCTTGAGCCTGTATCAGCCCTTGCCGGGCGGCGGCTGGCAGCGCAAGGACATCGGTTCCTGGCTGCCGGTGTCCACCATGGAGCTCCCGCTGAGCACCGCCGGTTTTTCGCTGCAGCCGCGCGAGCAAACCGTCTTCATCAAAGTCCAGTCGCTGACGCTGAACGCGCAACCGCGCCTGTGGAGCGAACCTGAGCTGGTCGCTCATCACAATGAGCGCCTGCTGCAGCTGGGCTTGATCTACGGCTATATGCTGACCATGGTGCTGATTGCGCTGGCAGCCTGGCTGATCATCCGCCAAGTGCAGCACGCCAAGCTGTTCGGCTACATCCTGGCGGTGGCCTGCCACCGCTTCGCCACCGACGGCATGGCCAGGCTGCTGCTGTTCCCGGAGCAGCCCAAGATCGCGCTGCTGTGCAACTACATCGGCCTGGGCGCCGCCGTCATCTTCGGCTGCGCCTACTTCGCCCAATTGCTGGGACTGAAGGACGGCCATCCGCGCACTTACCGCCTGTACCAGCTGCAGGCGGCCACCGGCGCCGCCACCATCGCCTGCGCGCTGTTCTGGCCCTACGGCCTGGCTTACAGCATCCCGCTCACCCTGTACGCCATCATCGTCATCAATTTGTTGAGCATGCCGATCTGCTGGCGGCTGTGGCAGCGCAACGGCGGCGGCGACCGCCTGATCGCGCTGCACTTGCCCACCAATCTGGCGCTCAATATCCCCGCGCTGTTATTGCACCTGGGCCACATCCCTTATCAATCCTGGATTCAGGAATACGGCCGCCTGGCGGACCTGCCCCCCATCACCCTGCTCTACATCGGCCTGTTCCTGCGCATGCGCACGCTGGAACGCGAGCGCATCGAAGCCTTGCACCAGGCCAGCCAGGCCCAGGCCGACAGCCAGCGCCAGCGCGAAGCGCGCGAGGAGCAGGCCGATCTGCTGGCGATGATCACCCATGAAATCCGCACCCCGGTGGCCATCATAGACGCCGCCAGCAGCAGTTTGCGCCTGTTGGAGGAGGATGAACCGGCGCAAGCGGTGCAGGCCCAGCGCCAAGCCCGTCACGAACGCATTCATCGCGCGCTGCAGCGCATGCAGGAATTGATGCTGCTGGCGGAACAGCACGGCCGCGCCGGCGTGGTCGACGCCGGCCTGCACAGCCAGTCACTGGATTTGCTGGAACTGACCCGGCAGACGCTGGAACACCTGGAGGCCGGCACCCAAGGCCGCTTCTGGCTGCAAAGCGGCGGGCCGAGCATGCCGCTGTGCGGCGACGCGCAACTGCTGTCTGTGCTGTTGCAAAACTTGATGGAAAACGCCTTGAAGTACGCGCATCCGGACACGCCTATCCAGATCGGCATCCACCATCGCGGCGATCACATCATCTGGCAAATCAGCGATCACGGCCCCGGCATCGCCCCAGGCCAGGAAGAAGCGATCTTCCAGCGCTTCACCCGGCTGGCGGAAACCAGCAACCGCCCTGGCCTGGGCCTGGGCCTGCACTTGGCGCGGCGCATCGCCGTCCAGCACGGCGGCGAACTAGGCCTGGACCCGCACTGGCCCCACGGCGCCAGCTTCATCTTGCATCTACCGAAAGCCGTTCATGATCAATATAGCCTTGCTTGAAGACAATCCGGACTTGCGCGAGGAACTACTGTTCCAGCTCGGCCGCAGCGGCTATCAAGCCGCCGGCTTCGCCTGCGGCCAGGACCTGGAGCGCCATCTGGCCGAACACCCCTGCCGCTTGCTAATCCTGGATCTGGGCCTGCCCGATGTGGACGGCCTGGAGCTGAGCCGGCGGCTGCGCGCCAGCCATCCCAGCCTGGGCCAGGTCATGCTCACCGCGCGCGGCGCGCTGGACGACAAGGTGCAGGGGCTGCAGCAAGGCGCCGACGCCTATCTGGTCAAGCCGACGCCGCTGCCGGAACTGCTGGCCACACTGGCCAGCGTGCTGCGGCGGCTGGACGGCAGCGCTCCCGCCCGCGCCGCGGGCTGGCGCTACCATGCCGCCAACCGCATGCTGACCGCGCCCAACGGCCAGCAATTGCACCTGACCCACGCCGAACACCAGGTGCTGGCCACCATGTTGCGGCGGGCGCCGGAGCCGGCTCACCGCCGCGAGCTGGCCGAGGCGCTGGGCGCCAATTATCTGCATTACGACGAACGCCGGCTGGAAACCCTGATCAGCCGCCTGCGCCGCAAGCTCAGCGGCATCGCGCCGCAACACAATCCCATTCTTGCCGCCAGGGGCGTGGGCTATGGTTTCAGCGAACCCTGCCAGCCGCTTTGAGGCGGTAAAAAAAAGCGCGGCCCGCAATGGGCCGCGCTTGGGCGAACAAGAATGGACTCAAGCTCAACGGCGGCCGGACTTCTTGCTGTCCCGCTCCTGCTGCCGGGCTTCGCGCTCGGCCGCGCGGATGGCGGCCAATTCCTTGGCCCGCTTTTCCCAGGCCAGCCATTCTTCCGGCCGTTCCAGCGTGATGCGGCCGATATTGCCGTCGCGAAAATCGGTCAGCACGAGCTCGGCGGCCTTCTGCACATTGATCTTGCCGCCGGACTGCACCGCGCCGCGCTTGCGGCCTATCATTTCCAGCACCTGCCAATCCTGCAGGCCGGCGATGTCGTCCAGCTTGTAACGGGCGCTCAATTCCGG
This sequence comes from Chromobacterium aquaticum, assembly GCF_021129195.1. GTDB lineage: Bacteria > Pseudomonadota > Gammaproteobacteria > Burkholderiales > Chromobacteriaceae > Chromobacterium > Chromobacterium aquaticum. Next base: position 21,562 of record NZ_JAJOHW010000113.1, read on the forward strand.
CACATAGTGCTGTATCAGATACTTGAGCAACTCCAGCGTCACTTCCTCTTCGTCCATCGCATTGCGCCCCACCGCGCCGCTGGCCGCCAGATTGTAGCCACCCTCTTCCACCTCGATCTTGGGCCACAACATGCCCGGGGTGTCGAACAGCTCCACGTCGTCGGCCAGGATGATGCGCTGCTCGTTCTTGGTGACGCCGGGCATATTGCCGGTCTTGGCCACCTTGCGGCTGCTCATGCTATTGATCAGCGTGGACTTGCCCACATTGGGAATGCCGCAGATCAACACCCGCAGCGGCTTTTCCAGGCCGCCGCGCGTCGGCGCCAGTTCACGACAGGCCGCCACCAGCTTTTGCGCCGGCGCGCGCTCGCCGGCGTCCATGCCCAGCGCCTGGGTGTTTTTCTTGGCGCGATACCACTCCAGCCATTGCTGGGTGGCGGCGGCGTCGGCCAAGTCCTGCTTGTTCAGAATCATCAGCCGCGGCTTGCCCTTGGCCATGCGCGCCAGCATGGGATTGGCGCTGGAAGCAGGCAGCCGCGCGTCCAGCATCTCGATGACCACGTCGATGTCTTTCAATCGCTCGGTCACGTCCTTGCGGGCCTTGTTCATATGGCCGGGGAACCATTGGATTGCCATGCTTCAGCGCTTTCTTATCGGATCAAGTAGATAGGTTAGGCCATTATGGTCCAGCTCCTGCATCAATTGCAGCAGACGGCCAATCTCGCCGGGTGGAAAGCCTTCGCGGGCGAACCAGTTCAGATAGTTGCCGGGCAAATCGCAGATCAGCGTGCCCTTGTGTTTGCCAAACGGCATGGCCCGGGTCACCAGGCTTTGCAAATCATCGGCTTGCATTGCGCCCCTCGTTCAAACAGCTTGCGCATTGTGCCAAAACCGCGGCGCGCTGGCCATGCCCGCGCCCCTGGCTTGACATGGCGCAAGCGCCGGCCGGGTTTTGCTGGGGGCGGTCAGGCGCGGGGTTTAGCATGTAGGCGGCCTTCAAAAACCAGCGGCGCGCCAGCCGCCTATTTTCCGGTTCGCGCAGAACCTTTTCGGGCGCCGGGCATTGCATATGCCCGCGCCCGCTCTTTTTGTCCAGCGGACACTCACTCCGGCATCGGCTTACCGTCGTTGAAATTCAGGAAACCGCGCACGATGCGGTAGACATACCATACCCAAGTGGCGCCCAGGATCACGAAACCCACCAGGATCCAGGCCAGCGCCACGCCCAGCACCGTGCCGAGCAAGGCCCACCAGAAGGTACGGATCTGCCAGTTGAAATGGCTTTCATAACGCGTGCCGCGCACATCGTCGCGCTTGACGTAGTTGATGATCACCGCCACCAAGCCGGTCAGGCCGACAAACAGGCTCACCGCCTGCAGGATATAGACCACCAGGGTCAGATTATTCAGTTTGCGTTCGTCTTCTTGCGTGATCACTTCCAGCGACATCATGCCTCCCCGGCTCAAAATTCATGCGGAACAATTATCAAGATACTCTAGCCAGCAAGGCTTGCAAGCGCCGCTCGCAATGCCGCGCCAGCCTGGCCCTGCCACCCGCCAGCGACAGCGCCACTTCGGCGCTGCGGCTCCAGGCCTGCAGGCAAAGCTCGCCACCGGCGTCCGCCACCAGGATGGGCAGCGCCGGCGTGAACGGCAGTCCGGCTTGTTCCGACCATGCGCGACAGCGTCGGTTCGCCAGATCCAGCCGGGAAAACACCTCCACCGTCACCAACACATGGCTGAGCCCCAGCAGCAGGATACGCGCCGCCAGCCAGTCCGCCGCGTCGGCCAGCCGCGCCGGCGTTGCGCCACCCTGCTCGCGCCAGCGCTGCGCCGCCAGCAACATGGCCATCGCGCGCAGTTGCGGCAGCTGGCTTTCCAGCACATCGCCGGACTGGCGCGCGGCGCTGATCGGCGCCGCATCCGGCGCCGGGTGGTTGGCAAAGCGCTCGCCGTCGGTCAACACTCTGACCGGCACCGCATCGCTGGGGCATAGCAGGGACCAAGACTGGCGCGCGATTTGCGCGGCATCGCTGACTTCATTCATGGGACGGACCTCCTGGGGTCTGGCCTGGCTTCCGGAGGTCATGTATTTCGGGGAGGAAAAACAAATGCCGCCGGTAGCGCGGCGGCATTTATCGGGAATCTTGCTAGTGCTGGGTCAATCTTTCAGTTCACAGCCATCCCTTGGCGCCGCCGGTGTGCGGTACCAATAAAAATAGCTGTTGAAGAAGGCGAAAGATTGGGTCATGTCGACCATGCTGCCAACAATCGGCCCGGCTTGTCAAGAAAAACCCCGGAGCACGCTCCGGGGTTTCGCCAAATCATCCCGCTTACATATTGGGATAATTGGGGCCGCCGCCGCCCTCGGGCACGGTCCAGACGATGTTCTGGGTCGGGTCCTTGATGTCGCAGGTCTTGCAGTGCACGCAGTTCTGCGCGTTGATCTGCAGCTTGGGCTCGCCTTCTTCCCGACCGACGATCTCGTAGACCCCGGCCGGGCAGTAGCGCTGTTCCGGCGCGTCGTACTTGGCCAGGTTGAACTGCACCGGCACGCTGGCATCCTTCAGCTTCAGGTGCGGCGGCTGGTCCTCGCCATGGTTGGTGTTGGAGATGAACACCGAGGACAGGCGGTCGAAGGTCAGCACGCCGTCCGGCTTGGGATAGGCGATGGGCGTGCATTCGTCGGCCGGCTTCAGGCTTTGATGGTCGGCCTGGTGATGGCGCAGCGTCCACGGTGCCTTGCCGCGGAACAAAAAGGTGTCCAGCGCCGAATAAATCATCGCCGGCCACAGGCCCCAGCGGAAGGAGGGCCGGATATTGCGCACCCGGTGCAATTCCTCGTGCAGCCAGCTTTGCTTGAATTTCTGGCTGTAGGCGCTGGCTTCGCGCGCCGGCTGTTCCTCGCCCAGCAGCTCGAACACCGCTTCCGCCGCCAGCATCGCCGACTGCATCGCGGTATGGGTGCCCTTGATCTTGGGCACGTTGAGGAAACCGGCGGTATCGCCCACCAATAGGCCGCCGGGGAAGGTCAGCCGCGGCAGGCTTTGCAGGCCGCCCTCGGTCAGCGCGCGCGCGCCGTAGGACAGGCGGCGGCCGCCTTCGAACACCTTGCGGATGGCCGGATGGGTCTTGAAACGCTGGAATTCCTCGAACGGCGACAAATAAGGATTCTGGTAATCCAGGCCAATGACGTAGCCGACCACCATCTGGTTATTCTCCAGGTGATACATAAAGGAGCCGCCATAGGTGGCGGTATCCACCGGCCAACCCACGGTATGGGTGATGCTGCCCGGCTGATGCAGTTCCGGCTGCACCTCCCACAATTCCTTGATGCCGATGCCGTAGGTTTGCGGATCGGCCCCGTCGTGCAGGCGGAAGCGCTCGAACAGCGTCTTGGTCAGCGAGCCCCTACAGCCTTCGGCGAAAATGGTCTGCTTGGCCCACAACTCCATGCCCGGCTGCCAGGCGTCGGTTTTCTCGCCGTCCTTGCCTATGCCCATATCGCCGGTGGCCACGCCCTTGACCGAGCCGTCCTCGTGATAGAGCACTTCGGCGGCGGCGAAACCAGGGTAGATTTCCACGCCCAGTTCTTCGGCCTGCTGGCCGAGCCAGCGACAGAAGTTGCCGAGACTGACGATGTAGTTGCCGTGATTGTGCATCTGCGGCGGTGTCGGCAGCTGGATGGATTCGGTTTCGGTCAGGAACAGGAAGCGGTCGGACTTGGCCTCGGTGTTCAGCGGCGCGCCTTTTTCCTTCCAGTCCGGAATCAGCTCATTGAGCACGCGTGGTTCGATCACCGCGCCGGACAGGATGTGGGCGCCGATTTCCGAGCCCTTCTCCAATAGACAGACGCTGACCTCCCGGCCTTGCTCCGCCGCCAGTTGCTTCAGGCGAATCGCCGCGGTCAGCCCGGAGGGCCCGCCGCCGACGATCACCACATCGTATTCCATGTAATCGCGTTCCACTGCATCTCCTTAATCGCGCGCCAGGTTCAAATCACCCCATATCGCATGCATGTTGCATGGCGCGCGATCAAAAATCAAACAACCGTTTAAAAACTGTCAGCCGCCCGCCCACTGGGCCCGCGTCTGACTTCAATCTGTAAAGGCTCATCCTGTTGCAAATGCACATCGCGCTGCGGAAAGGGCAGTTCGATGCCGGCCTTGGCCAGCGCGCCGTCTATCATATGGCGCAGATCGCTGGCCACCAGCACGGAATCGGCTTCGCCGATGTCCAGCCAATACTCCAGCTCGAACTCCAGCGCGTCGGCGCCGAAGTTGCTGAACAGCACCCGCGGCGGCGGCTCCTTGAGCACCACGCCATGGCGCTCCGCCTCCGCCAGCAATAGATTGCACACCTCGCGCGGCGGGCTGCCGTAAGCCACGCCGATGGCGATTTTCCGGCGAATCCGCCGGTTGCTGTAAGTCCAGTTGGTCACCGCGCTCTCCACAAAGGTGGAGTTGGGAATCAGCGTCTCGATGCCGTCGCCGGCGCGCACCACCGAAGAGCGCAGCCCTATGCTGCTGACGGTGCCGCTGATGCCGCCGACCTGAACGAAATCGCCCACTTTCAGCGGCCGCTCCACCAGCAGCATCACGCCGCTGATCAGGTTCTTCAGCAGGTTCTGGGTGCCGAAGCCAATGCCGATCGCCAATGCGCCGCCAAGGAAGGCGAACACCGTCAACGGGATTTTGACCAGATTGAGCGCAAAGATCACCAACAGCGCGATCACGAACACATAGCTCCAGCGCCACCAGATATTGGCCGAGGCCTCGCTGACGCCCAGCCTACCCGTGGCCAAGCGCCGCAAGGCGCGCAGCAGCGCGGTGCTGGCGGCGTAGCCTATCAGCAACACCAGAATGGCGCCCAGGCTCTTGCCTATGGTCACGCTGCGGGTGGCCTGCACTTTCTGGCCGTTGATCTCCACGCTGTCGTCGGCGCTGAACAATTCATAATTCCACAGCGCCCGCGCCGCCTGCAACACACGCTCGCTCAAGCGGCGCGACACTTCCTGCGGCGTGCCCTCCGCCGGCGCGCCGACGTCGAACTCCTGCTGCAACAGCAAAATGCCGGTCAAGGCCGCCTGCACCGGCTGCTGGGCGGCGTTGACGATGTCCAGCCGCTGGCGCAGCAGCTGCAGCATCGCCAGCGCGTGGCCGCCGCCGCGATCCAGGCCGATGTCATGCTGCACATCCGCCATCTTGGCCATGGTCAGCTCCGCCTCTTTTTGCAGGTAGTCGCGCACCGCGCCCAATTCCTCGCCGGCCTGACGGCTGGCGCTGGCCACTTCGGCCAGATTGGCGGCCTTGCCGGCGTACAACTGATAGCGGTACTCCCAGATACCGCCCTCCTGCGAGTTCGCCTCCTGGCGGATGCGCATCAGCTGCACCGCGAGGTCGCTATTGTCCAGAGCCTGGCGCTGCTCGACTGTGCGCTGGGTCAAATCCTGTAACAGCGCGGCCTGCGCCGGCGCGTCCTTTTTCTGCTTCACGGCGCTCAACTGCCGCTCCAACTCCTCCAGCTCGGCCTTGACCCGGCGGCGGCGCAGCTCATGCGCGCCCATTTCCCGCTCCAGGCGCAGGCGCTCCTCTCCCAGCCTCCGTTGCACTCCATCCAGCTCCGCCGGCTGGAAGCGGACCTGTTTGCCGATACCATCCAGTTGTTTCCGCCACAAGTCCAACTGCGCCTGCAAAGTCTGCTGGCGGATGCGCAGCACCTGCCCCAAGGCGTCGAACTGCAGCAATTCCGACGCGCTGATGTCGCGGCGCCAGCGCGCGCCCTCCATCCGCCAGCGCAGCGCTTCGGCCTCGCCGGCCGCGGCCCCTTCCAGTTGCTCTCGCGCCTGGCGCAGGCTTACCTCGTTGAGCTTGAGGCTGTTGCGCATCGCCTCTTGCATCTGCGACAACATCAGCTGCTGCGCCTGCTGGGTATCTTTTTCCCAGCCGCCGGTCTGCAGTCGGCTGCGCAAGCCCTCCACCAAGGACACCGGATAGGGGCCGGCTTGCGCGAAGCCGCTCCAGTTCCGCAAGGCCTCTTCGGCCTCGGCTTGCTGCCTCAGCCTCTGATCGCGTTCTCCCGCGAGATCCAGCTGCCAGGCGTAGGACGCCACCAAGCGTTCCAGCAAGGCGCGGCGAAACAACAGCTCGCCCGGGGTAACGCCGGCCGGCAGCTTGTCCAGCTTGATGGTTTCCAATTGATCCAGCGCCTGCTGCGCCTCGGCCAGCTTATCCACCACGCTGACCGCGGGCGCCGAAGCCATCGGCTTGGCCGCGGGCTTGGACGCAGCCGGCAAGGCGACGGGTTTGGACGCGGCCGGCAAGGCGGCGTAGGCCGCGGCGCAGGACAAGAGCCCGGCAAACAGGCAACAGACGGCAAAGAAGCGGCTCTTCACGCTAGGCATTTCATTGAACAAGCGGTGGACCTTGCCCCGGCTCAGACCGCCGGCGGCAACTCGACCGCGCATTTTCGCACGAATCCGCACGCGGCACCCAGACCCAAACCATGCCAAAGGCATTTATTTGCGTCAGATCACGCCCGCCCCGCGCAAGCGGGCAATGTCGTCGGCACCGTAGCCGGCCTTCTCCAGCAAGGCATCGGTGTGCTGGCCCAGCCGGGGCGGCGCGTCGCGATATTGCGGCGGCGTGTCCGACAGTTTGATCGGGCAGGCCACCAGCGGCACGGCCAGGCCATCCGGGCCTGGCAATTCAATCTGCATCTGACGGTGCCGGATTTGCGGATCGGCGAAGGCCTCGTCCACGGTATTGATCGGCCCGCAGGGCACGCCGGCCTGATCCAACCGCGCCAGCCAGGCGTCGCGCGGCTGGGCCAGGAAACCGGCGGCCAATAGCGGCACCAGTTCATCCCGGTGCGCGACGCGCTGCGGATTGCTGGCGAAGCGGGCATCATCGGCCAGTTCCGGCCTGCCGATCAACTCGCACACCGAGCGGAACTGACGATCGTTGCCGCAGGCCAGGATGAAGTGGCCGTCGCCGGCGCACTTGAACACCTGATAGGGCACGATATTGGGATGGGCGTTGCCCAGGCGCGGCGGCACCGCGCCGCCCACCAGCCAGTTCATATTGACGTTGGCCAGCATCGCCAGCGCGCAATCGAACAAGGCCATGTCGATATGCTGGCCGCGCCCGCTGCCTTGCCGCGCCCACAGCGCGGCCTGGATCGCGTTGGCGGCGTAGAGTCCGGTGAACAGGTCGGTGACCGCCACCCCCACCTTGTGCGGCTCGCCGTCGGCCGGGCCGGTGATGCTCATCAGGCCGGACATGCCCTGCACGATGTAGTCGTAGCCGGCCATCTGCGCGTACGGCCCATCCTGGCCGAAGCCGGTGACCGAGCAATACACCAGCCGCGGATTGAGTTCGGCCAGGCTGGCGTAGTCCAGCCCATACTTGGCCAGCCCGCCCACCTTGTAGTTTTCGATCAGCACATCGGCGTCGGCGGCCAGCCGGCGGACAATTTCCTGCCCCTCCGGCTTGGCGATGTCCACGGTCAGCGATTTCTTGCCTCGGTTGGCGCACAGGAAATAGGCGGCGGTGCCGTCCGGCAAGCTGGGCGGCGCCCATTGCCGGGTATCGTCGCCACAGCCCGGGCGTTCCACCTTGATCACTTCCGCGCCCAGATCGGCCAGCAACTGGCCGGTCCACGGCCCCGCCAATACCCTGGACAAATCCAATACCTTGATGCCTTCCAGCGCGCCCGTCATCTGCGTCTCCCGCTACATGCAGCCCATCGAAAAAAAAGCGGCCCGGCAAGCCGGGCCTCCAAGGACAGACAGGAATAACGGCGCGGCCGGCCTCCCGACCGCGCCGGCTTATCAGGCAAATGCCTGAATACCGGTCTGGGCTCGGCCCAGAATCAAGGCATGCACATCATGCGTGCCTTCGTAAGTGTTGACCGCCTCCAGATTCATCACATGGCGGATCACATGAAATTCGTCGGCGATGCCGTTGCCGCCGTGCATATCGCGCGACAGCCGGGCGATGTCCAGCGCCTTGCCGCAGTTGTTGCGCTTGATCAGCGAGATCATTTCCGGCGCGGCCTTGCCTTCGTCCATCAGCCGTCCCACGCGCAGCGCCGCGTGCAGGCCCAGCGTGATCTCGGTCTGCATATTGGCCAGTTTCAGCTGGATCAATTGATTGGCGGCCAGCGGACGGCCGAACTGCTTGCGGTCCAGCGTGTACTGGCGCGCCGCGTGCCAGCAAAATTCGGCGGCGCCCAGCGCGCCCCAGGCAATGCCGTAGCGCGCCTTGTTCAGGCAGCCGAACGGACCTTTCAAGCCCTTGACACCGGGCAGGATGGCGTCTTCCGGCACCAGCACGTCGTCCATCACGATCTCGCCGGTAATGGAGGCGCGCAGCGAGAACTTGCCGTGGATCTTGGGCGCGGACAGTCCGGCCATGCCCTTCTCCAGCACAAAGCCGCGGATTTCGTCCTCGTCGTCCTTGGCCCAGACCACGAACACATCGGCCTGCGGGCTGTTGGTGATCCACATCTTGCTGCCATTGAGCAGATAGCCGCCGTCCACTTTGCGTGCCCGCGTCTTCATGCTGGCCGGGTCCGATCCCGAATCCGGCTCGGTCAGGCCGAAACAGCCCAGCCATTCGCCGCTGGCCAGCCGCGGCAGGTATTTATCCTTCTGCGCGTCCGAGCCGTAGGCCCAGATCGGATGCATCACCAAGCTGGACTGCACGCTCATCGCCGAACGGTAGCCGGAATCCACCCGCTCCACTTCACGCGCCACCAGTCCGTAGGCCACGTGGCTGAGGCCGGCGCAACCATAACCTTCGATAGTGCAGCCCAGCAGGCCGAGCTCGCCCATCTCGTTGATGATTTCGCGATCGAAGCGCTCTTCGCGATTGGCGCTCAACACCCGTGGAAACAGCTTGTCCTGACAGTAGTCATGAGCGCTCTGCTGCACCATGCGTTCTTCTTCACTCAGGCATTCGGCCAAAAGCAAAGGATCGTCCCAGCTGAACGGCGCGCGACTGGAGGGGGCTGCCATAGGTTCTGTCTCCGCGTTACTTGTTCCGCATTGCGGAACTTGGTTTCACATTGCAGAATAGACTAAAACACCGCCTGGACGGATGTAAAGCGATTTTGCGAAACTCGACGCCCGCCGGCGATACTCACCCCAATTGAGGCTGACAAAACAAGATGGATTCAATGGATTTGGAAACGGACAAGGACCGGCTGTTCGTCACCGCGCTAGCGCGCGGGCTGGAGGTATTGGCGGCATTCCGCCCCGGCGAACTGGCGCTGTCCAACCAAGAACTGGCCAAGCGTACCGGCCTGCCCAAGTCAACGGTGTCGCGTTTGAGCTACACCCTGACCCGGCTGGGCTATCTGGCTCAGGACGAGGACAACGGCCGCTATCGGCTGGGGCTGGCGGTACTGGCCCTGGGCTCCACGGTTCTGTCCAGCTACGACATCCGCCAGATCGCCGGGCCGCTGATGCGCGAGTTCGCGCAGGAGCAAGGCATGTCCATCAGCCTGGCGCTGCGCGACGGCAGCGACATGGTGTATCTGGAAACCTGCCGCAGCCCGGCACGCATTTCTGTGCAGCTGACGGTGGGCTCGCGGGTGCCGCTGGCCACCACCGCCATCGGCCGCGCGTATTACGCCGGCTTGCCGGCGGAGGAACAGCTCAAGCTGCAAGCGCTGCTGGCCGCGCGTTACAGCGCGGAATGGCCGGAAATAGGCGCGCGCCTGGAGGAGGCCCGCCAGGCCTACCTGCGCCAGGGTTATTCAGCGTCTTTCGGAGAATACGAACCGGATGTGATGGCCGTGGGCGTGCACCTGGCCGTGCCCGGCCAGGCGCCGATGGCCTTGAACGCCAGCGGGCCGGCCTTCGCGCTGGATGAAGACGCGATGCGTGCGCGCATCGCGCCGGCGTTGAAGGCCTTGCGCCAGCGGCTGGCGCCGCTGGGCTGAGCGCGCGGCTCCGTTCGCCGGGCTCAGGCGGACTGGATGTAATGGACCAGGTGATTGATCACCTGCTCCTGCTCTTCTATGGTGGCGCGCACCAGATCGCCGATGGACAGCATGCCCATCACCTCGCGGCCTTCCAGCACCGGCAGGTGGCGAATGCGCTTTTCCGTCATCAGCGCCATGCAGTCGTCCAAGGTCTGGCTGGGCGTCACGTAGACCACGCGGCTGGTCATGATGTCACGCACCTTGGTGCCGGCCGAGGTACGGCCCTGCAACACGATGCGCCGCGCATAATCGCGCTCGGAGAAGATGCCGATGATGCCGCCCTCCTCCATCACCAGCACCGCGCCGATATCGTTTTCCGCCATCACCTGCAGCGCCTGAAACACCGTGCTGTCCGGCGTCACGTAGACCAGAGCCCGATTTGGCTTGCTGTCCAACAACTGTCTTACCGTTTGCATGCATGTCCCCTTATCAAACCGGCACGCCGGCGCTGCAAGATGCTGCGCTCGGCCCACGGCGACGCGGGCAAGCGCCCACTTATCCACTATAGTGCCGCCCGCGGAGCCTGTTCAAGCTTCCGCGAACCGGCGCGCCGCAAGGCGATAACGGCTGATGCGGCATGTGCCGCCCCCGTCATCAGGCCCGGATCATGGTGCCGACGCCGGCATCGGTCAGGATTTCCAGCAGCAGCGCGTGCGGCACGCGGCCATCGATGATGTGCACCGCGTTGACGCCGTTGCGCGCGGCATCCAGCGCCGAACTGATCTTGGGCAACATGCCGCCGTGGATGGTGCCATCGGCGAACAGTCCATCCACCTGCTGCGCAGACAAGCCAGTCAACAGCTTGCCGTTCTTGTCCAGCACGCCGGGGGTATTGGTCATCAGCACCAGTTTTTCCGCGCCCAGGGTTTCCGCCAGCTTTCCTGCCACCAGGTCGGCATTGATGTTGTAGGCCTCGCCGTCTTCGCCGACGCCGATCGGCGCCACCACCGGGATGAAGTCCTGACTGTCCAGCAAGGACACCAGCGCCGGATCGATGCTGGAGATTTCGCCTACTTGGCCGATGTCGATCTCGTCGTCGGTTTCTGATTTCAAATACATCTTGCTGGCGCGGATGAAATGCCCGTCCTTGCCGGTCAGGCCGACGGCCTTGCCGCCGTGCTTATTGATCAGCGACACGATTTCCTTGTTCACCAGGCCGCCCAGCACCATTTCCACCAAGTCCATGGTGTCGGAGTCTGTAACGCGCATGCCCTGGATGAACTCGCCCTGCTTGCCGACGCGGCTCAACAACTCATTGATTTGCGGGCCACCACCATGCACCACCACTGGATTGATGCCCACCAGCTTCAGCATCACCACGTCCTTGGCGAAGCCTTCTTTCAAGGCCGCGTCCGTCATCGCGTTGCCACCGTACTTGATCACCAGGGTCTTGCCGGAAAAACGGCGGATATAAGGCAGGGCTTCGGCAAGTATCAGGGCTTTTTCTGCTGCATCGGTCGGCACGGCGTTCTCCATGGTTGCGCCCGGCCGCTGCCGGCCGGACGAAAAACGATTCTGATCTGTTGCATTTTAATCAAGCCGATTAATGAACTGTGATTTATTAATTGCAGAACAGCGGCATTCTGCCCTACAGTCCAAAACATTAATGAACCAAGATTCAGCTATACAAACATGGCACAAGCTCCCTCCTCGCGCTGGCAGCGCAAAAAAGACGCGCGTCCCAGCGAAATCCTGGATGCAGCACTGGCCTTATTCGTTGAGAAAGGCTTCAGCGCCACCAAGATGGAAGACATCGCCCGCGCGGCCGGCGTGACCAAGGGCACGCCCTATCTGTACTTCCAGAACAAGGAAGACATCTTCAAGGCCATGGTGCTCCACCATCTGTCCAGCCGTCTCGGCGCCTTCGTCGAGCTGGAGCAACAGCATCAGGGCCCAGTGGGCGAGCTGCTGCAAATCCTGTTGCTCAAATGGTGGGACGAGGTGGGCGCCACGCCAGCCGCCGGCCTGTGCAAGCTGGCGATAGCCGAGGCCACCAATTTTCCGGAGCTGGCGCAGTTCTACACCAATGAAGTGATCTCGCCCTGTCTGAGCATGGTCGAGCACATTCTGCGCCGCGGCATGGACAGCGGCGAGTTTCGGCCGCTGCCCATCGCCAGCAGCTGCGACGCCCTTCTGGCGCCGCTGGTGATGGCGATGACCTGGGCGCATTCCTTCGCCAAGGTGGTGCCCGAAACCTGCGGCTATTCGCATCACCATTCCCGCGAACACCTGAGCGAAGCCTTGCAGCTGGTGCTGCAAGGCCTGAAGAATCCTTGCTACGAGAACTGACATGAGAACTGCAGCTCACTGCCTCTGGCTGACCATCGCCAGCCTGACTCTCGCCGCCTGCGGCAAGCCGGAAGCCCCGCCCGAAGCGCCGCGCCCGGTGCGTTATGTGGTGGCCGGTCAAACCGCCCAACAGCAGGGCGACAGCTACGCAGGCGAAATCCGCGCCCGCCACGAAACCAATCTAGCCTTCCGCGTGGCCGGCAAGGTGGTGGCCAAGCTGGCCAATAGCGGCGATCGAGTGAAGAAGGGCCAGGTGCTGGCGCGACTGGACCCCAGCGACTACGCGCTGGACCTGTCCGCCAAGCAGGCGCAGCTGGCGGCGGCGCAATCCGATCTCGGCCAGCAGGAACTGAATCTGAAACGCTACCGCGAGCTGTTGGCCAAGCAGTTTGTCAGCCAGTCCCAGGTGGACGGCCAGCAGAACGCGGTCAACGCCGCGCGCGCCAAGGTGGACCAAGCCAAGGCGCAACTGGCGGCCAGCCGCAACCAGACCGGCTACACCAACCTGGTGGCCGATGCCGACGGCGTGCTGAGCCAGATGGTGGCCGAACCCGGCCTGGTGGTGGCCGCTGGCCAGGCGATGGCGCGGCTATCGCAGGATGGCGCGCGCGAAGCCGCGATCCAAGTGCCGGAGAACGCGCTGGACAAGGTGCGTCGCGCCCGGCAGTTCCAGATCAGGCTATGGAACGGCGGCACGCCGCTAACGGGGACGCTGCGCGAACTGGCGGCGGACGCCGACCCGGCCACGCGCACTTATCCTGCGCGCATCGCCATCGACGGCGACTCCAGCCGCCTGCAGCTGGGCATGACCGCCAGCGCGGCCTTGCCGGACGCGGCCGCGGCGCAGCTGCGGCTGCCGCTGACCGCGCTGCTGGACGAGCAGGGCCGGCATTATGTCTGGCTGATCGGCGCCGCCGGCAAGGTGACGCGCCGCGCGGTGACGGTCAGCCGCATCGACGCCGAGTCCGCCGCCCTGTCCCAGGGCGTGCAGCCGGGCGACAAGATCGTCACCGCCGGCATCCATCTGCTGCGCGACGGCCAGTCCGTGAAACTGCTGGAGCGCTGAGACCGCGATGAAGAAACTGAATCTGTCGGAATGGGCGCTGCGCCACCAGTCGCTGGTGCGCTACCTGATGGTGATGCTGATGCTGGCCGGGGTCTGGGCCTATACCCAGCTGGGCCAGAAGGAAGATCCGGAATTCACCTTCAAGGCCATGCTGGTGCAAGCCTACTGGCCAGGCGCCAGCACGCTGGAAATGGAGCAGCAGGTCACCAACAAGCTGGAGGAGAAACTGCAGGAAATGGGCGAGATCGACTTCGTCCAGAGCTATACCAAGCCCGGCGAAAGCCTGCTGCTGATTTCGCTGCGCGAGGACGTGCCGCCCAAGAATGTTCAACAGCTGTGGTACCAGGTGCGCAAGAAGATAAGCGATATGCGCGCCAGCCTGCCCGCCGAGACCCAGGGGCCGTTCTTCAACGACGAGTTCGGCGACACCTTCGGCAATATCTACGCCTTCGCCGGCGACGGCTTCAGCTATGAAGAGCTGCGCCAATACCTGGAGGACGCCAAGCGCGAGGTCCTGCGCGTGCCGGACGTGGCCAAGGTCAGCCTGCTGGGCGTGCAGGAGCAGCGCGTTTACGTGGACCTCTCCAGCGCCAAGCTGGCCTCGTTGGGCCTGGACACCAGCGCGATCTGGAAAGCGCTGCAGCAACAGAACGCGATGATGCCCTCCGGCGTGTTCGAAACCGCCAGCGACCGCATCTGGGTGCGTCCCACCGGCAATTACCGCAGCGTGGACGCGATCGCCGCCACGCCGGTCACCGTCAACGGCAAGACCTTCCGCCTGGGCGACATCGCCGCGGTCAGCCGCGGCTATGTCGACCCGCCGCAAAACACCATGCGCTTCAACGGCAAGCCGGTGCTGGGCATGGCCATCACCATGAAAAGTGGCGGCGATGTGCTGCGCCTGGGCAATAATCTGAGCGCCACGATGCGGGAGATCCAGTCCAAGCTGCCGGTGGGCGTGGAAATCCACTCGGTGTCCGATCAGCCCAAGGTGGTCAAGAACGCGGTCAGCGAATTCATGCGCTCGCTGGTGGAGGCGGTGGTGATCGTGCTGGCGGTCAGCTTCTTCAGCCTGGGCCTGCGCACCGGCATCGTGGTGGCGCTGTCCATTCCGCTGGTGCTGGCGATGACTTTTCTGGCGATGTATTTCTTCAACATCGACCTGCAGCGCATCTCGCTGGGCTCGCTGATCATCGCGCTGGGCCTGCTGGTGGACGACGCCATCATCGCGGTGGAAATGATGGCTCTGAAACTGGAACAGGGCTGGAGCAAATTCCAGGCCGCCACCTTCGCCTACACCAGCACCGCCTTCCCGATGCTGACCGGCACCCTGATCACCGCCGCCACTTTCCTGCCGGTGGGCATCGCCAAATCCAATGCCGGCGAATATGTGTTCAGCCTGTTCGCCGTGGTCGGCATCGCGCTGGTGCTGTCCTGGATCGTCGCGGTGGTGTTCACCCCCTATCTGGGCTACAAGCTGCTGCCGGAAAACCTGCAGCAGCACGAGGCGCACGATGTCTACGACAAGCCGTTCTACCGCCGCTTCCGCCGGGTGGTGGAATGGTGCCTGGAACGGCGCAAGACCGTGATCGCGCTGACGCTGGCCGCCTTCGTGCTGTCCCTGCTCGCCTTCAAGCTGTTGGTGGCGCAACAGTTCTTCCCCTCCTCCAACCGACCGGAACTGATGGTGGACATGTGGCTGCCGCGCGGCGCCAGCTATCAGGCCACCGAAGCCGAAGTGAAAAAGCTGGAGACGCTGCTGGCGCGCGACAAGGACATCGTCAGCGTCACCAGCTATGTCGGCAGCGGCAGCCCTCGCTTCTACCTGCCGCTGGACCAGCAGCTGCAACACCTGAACTACGCCCAGCTGATGCTGATGACCCGCGACGAGCATGTGCGCGAGCAGGTGAAGAAACGGCTGGAGAAGCTGTTCGACAACGACTTCCCCAATGTGCGCGGCCGAGTGATCCGGCTGGAGAATGGCCCGCCGGTAGGCTATGCGGTGCAGTTCCGGGTGATGGGAGAGGACCACGCCAAGGTGCGCGCCATCGCCGCCCAGGTGGAAGCGCTGATGCGCGCGCATCCGTCCACCCGCCAGGTCAACATCAACTGGGGCGAACAGGTGAAGGCGCTGCGCATCCGCATCGACCAGGACAAGGCGCGCGCGCTCGGCCTGTCCTCGCAGCAATTGTCGCAGCAGTTGCAGATGCTGATCTCCGGCGCCACCATCAGCAGCTTCCGCGAGGATGACCAGGCCATCGCCATCGTCGCGCGGCTGAACCCGGGCGAGCGCAAGAATGTGGCCGGCCTTGGCAATCTGATGATACAAACCGGCAGCGGCCGCTTCGTGCCGGTGTCCCAGATCGGACACATCGAGTATCAGCCCGAGGAAAGCATCATCTGGCGGCGCAACCGCCTGCCGGCCATCACGGTGAGCGCGGACCCGGCCGAAGGGGTGCAAGGCGCCGACATTTCCCGGCAATTGCTGCCCAAGATGCAGGCGTTGGAAAAAACCCTGCCGCTGGGCTACCACATCGAGGCCGGCGGCACCATGGAATCCAGCGCCAAATCGCAGAAAGCCATCGCCGCGGTGGCGCCGCTGATGCTGGTGGTGGTGCTGACCCTGCTGATGCTGCAACTGCACAGCGTGCAGCGCACCATCATGGTGTTGCTGACCGCGCCGCTGGGCATGATAGGCGTGACGCTGACCCTGATCGCCTTCAGCGCGCCATTCGGCTTCGTCGCCATGCTGGGAGTCATCGCGCTGTCCGGCATGATCATGCGCAACTCGGTTATCCTAGTCGACCAGATCGAACACGATATCCGCGACGGCATCGATCCCTGGCACGCGATTGTCGGTTCCACAATTAGACGTTTTAGGCCTATCATGCTGACGGCATTGGCCGCCATCCTGGCGATGATACCGCTGAGCCGCAGCACCTTCTGGGGACCGATGGCCGTGGCCATCATGGGCGGACTGCTGGTGGCCACGGTGCTGACCCTGCTGTTCTTGCCGGCGCTGTACGCGCAGTGGTTCAAGGTAAGGCGGCCTCAAGCCTGAGCGCGCGATGAGACAAAACAAACCGAGCATACAAATACAAATGAACAAGACTCTATTCCGATCGCCCGTGCTGGGCAGTTTACTGCTGCTGGGCTTCGCGCTGCCGGTCCACGCTTTCGACCTGGTCGAAGCCTGGCGCGCCGCCCGCGACTACAACGCCGATTTCGCCGCCGCGCGCTCCGACCTGGACGCCGGCCGCGAAAAAGCGGTGCAGGGCCGCGCGCTGCTGCTGCCGCAAATCGGCGCCAGCGCCAACTACAACTACACCAACCCGATCATGCCGGCCGGCCAGGGCGGCTACGACGCCACCACCTATGGCGTCAATCTGCAGCAGCCGCTGTTCGACGTCGGCAAATACACCGGCTATCAGAAAGGCAAGCTGGCGACGCAGCAAGCCGAGACCAGCTTCGGCGCCGCCGAGCAGCAATTGATCCTGGACACCTCGCAAGCCTATTTCAATGTGCTGCTGGCCAAGGACACCCTATCCGCCACCAGCGCCAGCAAGAAGACCTTCCAGCAGCAGCTGGAGCAGGCCAAGACCGCCTTCGAAGTCGGCACCGCCACCATCACCGATACCCATGAAGCCCAGGCCGGCTACGATGGCGCGGTGGCACAGGAAATCAGTGCGGTCAGCAGCCTGGAACTGGCGGAAAACAATCTGCGCCGCGTCACCGGCCTGGACCCGAAAACCATACAGCCGGTGCTGGACAAGCTGCCGCTGGAACTGCCGACGCCGGCCACGCTGGAAGCCTGGATCGACCTCGCCCAGCGCAACAGCCTGAGCATCAAGGCCGCCGAACAAGCGCTGGGCATCGCCGACAAAAACGTCACCGAGAAAAAAGGCAACCACCTGCCCGTGGTCAGCCTGACCGCCGGCTACAGCGACAGCCAGACCCGCGCACCGCTGCAAGCGCCGCATACACGCGGCAGCAGCATAGGCGTGGGCGTCACCCTGCCCTTGTTCGCCGGCGGCGGCATCAACTCGCAAGTACGCGAAGCGGTGGCGCAGCAGGAATCCGCCAAGGACAAGCTGGAAGCCACCCGCCGCCAAGTGCGCGAAGACGTGCGCCGCACCTTCCTCGGCGTCACCAATGGCGCGGCGCTGGTGCGCGCCCAGGAGCAATTGCTGGTCTCGGCCAAGAGCAAGGTGGAGTCCACGCGCCTGGGCAAGGAAGTGGGCATCCGCACCAATATCGACCTGCTGCAGGCCGAGCAAGCCTATTATTCGACGCTGACCAGCCTGGCCACCGCCAAGTACAACTATCTGATCGCGCGCCTGTCGCTATCCCAGGCCGCCGGCCAACTGGATAGCGAGGTTCTGGGCAAGGTCAACGCCGTCATCCGCCGTTAAGCCTCCCCCTCCGCGGCCATGCCAATCCGACATGGCCGCCGCCTCTTTCCGCTCCCTCCTTCCCCCCGCTGACGTCCACGCAACAGGTGTTTAATTTTTTAGGTCATGTGTAGCTTTTTGCTAAACACAAACATAGAATGCCTGAGATGGTCAGACAGCAATAATGAAAGCAAAAACCACGGAGCGACAACCGGCGCCATGACAGACCGGCCACGTTCCGACACCGATTCGCGGCGGCCAGCCCGATGCGGCGCCGACCGCACAACGTCGAGGAGATAGCAGATGAGCAATAAGGATTTGATGCAACGTAAGGCCGACGCCACCCCGCGCGGCGTGGGCGTAATGTGCGGATTCTTCGCCGATCGCGCCAAAAATGCCGAAATCTGGGATACCGACGGCAAACGCTACATCGACTTCGCCGGCGGCATCGGCGTCTTGAACACCGGCCATCTGCACGCCAAAGTGCAGGCCGCGGTCGCGGAACAGCTGTCCCGCTTCAGCCACACCTGCTATCAAGTCGTTCCCTATGAATCCTATATCCGCCTGGCCGAACAGCTGAACCAACTGACCCCGGGCCAGCACGCCAAGAAAACCGCGTTGTTCACCACCGGCGCCGAAGCGGTGGAAAACGCGGTGAAAGTGGCGCGCGCCGCCACCGGCCGCGGCGGCGTGATCGCCTTTGGCGGCGCCTTCCACGGCCGCACCCTACTGGGCATGGCGCTGACCGGCAAAGTGGTGCCGTACAAGGTCGGCTTCGGCCCCTTCCCCGGCGATGTCTACCACGCCCCCTACCCCAACGCGCTGCATGGCGTTTCGGTGGAGGACTCGCTGCGCGGCCTGGAAAAACTGTTCAAGTACGATGTCGATCCCAAGCGCGTCGCCGCCATCATTTTCGAGCCGGTGCAAGGCGAAGGCGGTTTCTACAATGCGCCCAGCGAATGGGTGGTGCAGCTGCGCAAGATCTGCGACGAACACGGCATTCTGCTGATCGCCGACGAAGTACAATCCGGCTTCGCCCGCACCGGCAAGCTGTTCGCGATGGAACACTATCCGGTGCAGGCCGACCTGATCACCATGGCCAAATCGCTGGCCGGCGGTTTCCCGCTGTCCGCGCTGACCGGCCGCGCCGAGATCATGGACGCGCCGGCGCCCGGCGGCCTGGGCGGCACCTATGCCGGCAATCCGCTGGCGGTGGCCGCCGCGCTGGCGGTGATAGACGCGATCCAGGAAGACAAATTGCTGGAACGCGCCAACCGCCTCGGCGCCTTGCTGAAGGAAAAACTGCACGGCCTCAAGGGCGCGGTGCCGCAGATGGCCGAAATCCGCGGCCTGGGCGCGATGCTGGCGGTGGAATTCAACCAGCCCGGCAGCCAGCAGCCGGACCCCGACTTCGCCAAGAAAGTGCAGACCAAGGCGCTGGAATCCGGCCTGATTCTGCTCACTTGCGGCGTCTACGCCAATGTGATCCGCTTCCTGTTCCCGCTGACCATAGAAGACGCCGTGTTCGAAGAAGCGCTGGCCAAGCTGGAGGCCGCGCTCAAAGCTTAAGAGCCTGTTCCAAGACCAAGGCCCGCGCCGGCGGCGCGGGCCTATCCGACATCGCTGCGTTGGAGACCCGCATGTTGAATTTGAAAGACCCCTCGCTGCTGAAACAGCAGTGCTATGTGAACGGCGCCTGGATAGACGCCGACAACGGCGAAACCATTCCGGTCAGCAATCCCGCCACCGGCAAGATCGTCGCCCATGTGCCCAAGATGGGCAAGGCGGAAGCGGAGCTCGCCGTCGCCGGCGCCGCCGCCGCCTTCCAAGAATGGAAACGCAAGCCGGCGAAGGAGCGCGCAGCCATCCTGCGCCGCTGGTTTGATCTGGTGATGGCCAACCAGGACGATCTGGCGGTCATTCTCACCAGCGAGCAAGGCAAGCCGCTGGCGGAGGCCAAGGGCGAGATCGCCTATGGCGCCTCCTACATCGAGTGGTATGCGGAGGAAGCCAAGCGCCTGTACGGCGACACCGTGCCCGCGCCCGGCGCCGACAAACGCATCCTAATCACCAAGGAACCCATCGGCGTCGCCGCCGCGATCACGCCGTGGAACTTCCCCAATGCGATGATTACCCGCAAGGCGGCGCCGGCGCTGGCCGCCGGCTGCCCCATCGTGGTGCGTCCGGCCAGCCAGACCCCGCTGTCTGCGTTGGCGCTGGCGGTGCTGGCCGAGCGCGCCGGCATTCCCGCCGGCGTGTTCTCGGTGCTGACCGGCGGCTCCAGCGAGATCGGCGCGGTGCTGACCGGCAGCGATGCGGTGAAGAAATTCTCCTTCACCGGTTCCACCGAAGTAGGCCGCAAACTGATCGCCCAGTGCGCGGACACCGTCAAGAAAGTGTCGATGGAACTGGGCGGCAACGCCCCCTTCATCGTGTTCGACGACGCCGATCTCGACGCCGCGGTGGAAGGCGCCATCATTTCCAAATACCGCAACGCCGGCCAGACCTGCGTCTGCGCCAACCGCTTGCTGGTGCAGGACGGCGTCTACGACGCCTTCGCCGAGAAGTTCGCCGTCGCGGTGGCCAAGCTGCAAGTGGGCAACGGCCTGGACGCCGGCGTCACCCAAGGCCCGATGATAGACATGAACGCGGTGGCCAAGGTGGAAGAGCACATCGCCGACGCGCTGGCCAAGGGCGGCAAGCTGGTGGCCGGCGGCAAGCGCCACGCGCTGGGCCACAGCTTCTTCGAGCCGACGGTGATCACCGATGTCACCCCGCAGATGAAGGTGGCCAAGGAAGAAACCTTCGGTCCGCTGGCGCCGCTGTTCCGCTTCCACAGCGAGGCCGAAGCGATCCAGATGGCCAACGACACCGAATTCGGTCTGGCCAGCTACTTCTACGCCCGCGACATCGGCCGCATCTTCCGCGTGTCCGAAGGCTTGGAATACGGCATGGTGGCGGTCAATACCGGCATCCTGTCCAACGAGGCCGCGCCCTTCGGCGGCGTCAAGCAATCCGGCCTGGGCCGCGAAGGCTCCAAATACGGCATCGAGGATTATCTGGAAATCAAATACGTGCTGCTGGGCGGCATCGACCAGTAAAGCGCCGCGCCAATGCGAAACGGGCTGGAAATCCAGCCCGTTTTTTTTGACAGTCGCGACCGCGCGCCTAATGGAACTTGGCCAAGGTCTCCGACAAGGGAATGCCGGCCTCCTTCAGACACTCGGCCAGATCGCGCCAGGTTTCCTCGCGCTCGGGCGCCACGTCCGGCGTCACCAGCCACGGCGCGTGCGCCGCCACTTCCTCGCGACCACGCAGGCGGAAGCCCACCTCGTAACCCTGCATCTCCGGCTGGTATTCGGCGATGGCTTCCAGCTCCTGCACCCCGCCTGCGCTGGCGGCCAGCAAGGCCGCGGTCACGCCCAGACGCTTGCGGTTCCAGGCACGCACGCCGGTTTGCACGGCCTCCCACCATGGCAGCGGCGCGAACAGCTCGGCCTCGCCATATTCCATCTCAGCGCCCACCGCCTGCTGCACCAGCGGCATCGCCGCGTCCAGCGCCTTGCGCGCCAGGCGTCGCGCCTGTTCCGGCGGCAAGGCGCCGCGTTCCACCAGGAAGGGAATCCAGGCCAACACCAGTTGCGGCTCATTGGTCTTGCGCGCCGCTTCATAGGTGGCGCGCGAGGAGTCCGGGTCCAGCGGCGCGAAGTCGCAGCCGGCATCCATCACCGGCGCCAGCTGCACCAGGTCCTGGCAGGCGCGCTCGTTCAGCATCTCCAGCGTGAACAAGGTGGGGGAAATCCACAGTATCGACTGCTCCGGCACCTCCAGCGCATCCGCCAGCGCCACTTCCAAACGCTCCAACTGCGGGAAATGCCACCACACGCCGCCCTGAGCGCGCGAAAACGCGAACGGCAGCGCCCACAACTCAAAGGAAGCCACCGAGCCGTCCTTGCGCATCACCTCGGGGAAGGCGATCGCGTCGCGCGCGCTGTTCACCAGCAGCTGGCGCGCGGCGGGTTGCGACAGCAAGGCCAATTGCGATTCGGTGAACACCGCCTGATCGCCGGCCGCCAGCGCCATCTGCACTTCGCCAGCCAGCTGCGCCCGCTCCATAGGCTGATCCACCGCGCGGCGCGCCAGCTCCACCAACTGCTTCACCGCGCGGCCGCGTTCCGCCGGCGGCAGCGGCTCGGTTGGCCCGGCGCGCATCTCGCGCGGCTCCGGACCGGCCGCCTCGCGGTCGGCGTAAGCCTTGTGCAAGCGCTGATACGCCTGCATCGCTTCGTCGCAGATCGCCTGCAACTGGCCGACGGTGGGCATTTCGTCTTCATTGCTGAAATTGAAATCAAACAGACGCAGACGCAGATTGCAGACGTATACCGTCACATTGTCGGCCTCGTCGAACAGCATGGCGCTGGCCAGACCTTCGCGGTCACGGCCGGGGAAGTCGGTATCGTCGTCGCCCAGCAGCCGGCATACAAAAGCCGGCGCCTCGGTGTGAATCAGGTACTCGGAGCCTTCCAGGCCCTGATCGTCGACGGCATCACCGAAAATGAAACGGTTGGGCAAGAACGGCTCGCCCTTGATGCGGGCATTACGCGGCAGGGATTTCATCAGGCAGCAAATCTATTCAATAAATCAGATACTCATTGTACCTGCCTAGCGTGGCGGCTTGAAGTCCGCCGGCCAAATCAATCTCCGCCGCGGCATTGCGCCAGCGTCCGTAGCTGCCGCCCCGCCGCATCGAAATTGTCCGGCGCCAACCAGCGCTCCATGCCTTGCCGCAGCGCCGGCCACTCGCTATCCAGTATCGAGAACCAGGCGGTATCGCGGTTGCGCCCCTTGTAAACCATCGCCTGACGGAACAGGCCCTCGAAACGGAAACCCAGCCGCTCAGCCGCTTGGCGCGACGGCAGATTCAAGGTGTCGCACTTCCATTCATAACGCCGGTAGCCCAATTCAAACGCCTGCCGCATCAACAAATACATCGCCTCGGTCGCCGCCGGCCGCCGCTGCAGCGCGGGCGAAAAATTCAAATGGCCAAGCTCGATGCAGCCCATCGCCGGATCGATGCGCAGATAAGCCGCCACCCCGACGGCCAGATCGGTGGCGCCATCCACGATCGCGTAAAAGTGCGGGTCCGGCTTGGCCTGCTGCGCCGCCAGCCAGTCTTGATAATCCTGGTACACAGCGAAGGGGCCATAACTCAGATAGGTCCAGTTGCGCTCGTCCGCGGCCATCGCCGCGAACAGCGCCGGGCCATGGCTGGCCGCGTCCAGCGGCTCCAGCCGGCAAAACCGCCCGCTCAGGCTCCGTCGCGGCGGCCAGGCCGCCGGCTGCCAATCCGTAACCGGCAAGCCCACCATCTGCCCCAAGGCATTGCGGCTGCCGGCCGCGGCCAAAACGTCGACATCGGCGATGCTCATTCCGCCCTCCCTCAGCAATTGCAGCTCACGGCGGCGCCGGCGCGCGCCGTCGTCGCATAGCCGTCGCGAATCCACCAGTCCAGGCCGCCTTGCAGCTCGCGCACATTGAAGCCCAAGCGCGCCAGCTTGAGCGCGCCCTTGGTCGACGCATTGCAACCTATGCCGTCGCAGAACGATACCAGGACCGCATCCTTGGGCAGCTGCGCGGTGCTCGCCTCATCCATGCTCCGGTGCGGCACGGACAACGCGCCGGGGATGGTTTCCTGCTGATACGCCTCGGGCGCGCGCGCATCGATCAACAATAAACGCTCGCCGGCCTGCAAGGCGCTCCAGACATCGGCGGCATCCATTTCATATGCCAGCTTGGCCGCGTAAAAGTCCTGTTGCGTCAGCATCGAATCTCTCCTGTTGCGCTGAAAATACTGTTAGCCTAAGCAACAAGTCATTCCCTTTACAGTGCCACCATGCAGAAATTAAAGGAACCACTTTGCCCGCCGACTGGTTGAGCGAATACCTGCGCGGCCAATTGCAGCGCCAAGGGGCGGAAAGCCTGGCGCGCCAGTTGTATCGACTGCTGCGCGAACTGATACGCGAAGGCAAGCTGGCGGGCGGCGCGTCTTTGCCGGCCAGCCGCGCGCTGGCGGCGGAGCTGGCGCTGGGCCGCAACACCATTCTCAACGCCTACGAACAACTGGGCGCCGAAGGCTATCTGGAAAGCCGCCACGGCTCCGGCACCTATGTCGCCACGCTGTTCGACGCGCGAAGCGCGCCGCCGCCGCGCGTGGAACAGCATCCAGGCCTGTCACAGCGCGGCCAGCGCGTCGCCGCCGGCTGTACCCTGCCCATAGGGCTGAATGGCGCTTTCGCGCCGGGCGCGCCCGAACTGAAGCGCTTCCCGCACGCGCAATGGCAGCGCTGCCTGCAAGCCCATGTGCTGCATCCACAGCCGGAAAACCTGCACTACCGTCACGACGGCGGCCTGCCGGCCTTGAAGCAGGTGCTAAGCCAGTACTTATACCTGGCCCGCTCGGTGCGCTGCCGCCCGGAGCAGATCATCATCACCCAGGGCGCGCAGCAAGGCCTGGAATTGCTCGCCCGCCTACTGAGCGACCCCGGCGATGTCGCCTGGGTCGAAGACCCTGGCTACAACGGCGCTCAAGCGGCCTGGCGCGCCGCGGACATGACGATCGAACCCATTCCAGTCGATGCCCAGGGCATGGCGCCAGAGCCGCGACACCACGCCATTCCGCCGCGGCTGATCTACATCACCCCGTCCCACCAATACCCGACCGGCGTCGTCATGTCGCTGGCGCGGCGGCTGGAATTGCTGCAGCTGGCGAAACAGCACGACAGCTGGATCATAGAAGACGATTACGACAGCGAATTCCGCTACACCACCCACCCCATCGCCTCCTTGCAAGGCCTGGCCGACAGCGAGCGCGTCATCTATCTCGGCACTTTCAGCAAGGTGATGTTTCCAGCCTTGGGACTAGGTTATCTGGTGCTGCCCGAAGCCTTGGTGGATCCTTTCCGCCGCGTGCAGGCCCGCCTGTATCGGGAGGGCAATTACCAAGTACAAGCCGCGCTGGCCGACTTCATCGAGCAAGGCCACTTCGCTCGCCATATCAAACATATGCGCGAGCTGTACCGGCTGCGGCAACAATTACTGTGCGGCACGCTTCGGCATGCGCTCGGCGACGCACTGCCGCTGTCGGCCGGCGAAGCCGGGCTGCACCTGGTGGCGCAGCTACCTGACGGTTTCGACGAATGGGAACTGAGCCAAGCGGCAGCCCTACAGCGGCTATGGCTGCGCCCCATGCTCAAGCACTTCATCGGTCCGGCTGATCGCTGTGGCCTGGTGCTTGGCTATGCCGGAGTGGAAGAGAATGATATCCGCGCCGCCGCGCTCAAATTGGCGGCGCTATTGGAAGCAAGATGGAAATGAAACCGAAATTATTGGTCAGCGCCTGCCTGCTCGGGCAGCCGGTACGCTACGACGGCCAGGCCAAGCCGCTGTCGGAACAGGATTGGCGGCGCTTGCGGCAGAAATTCGACCTGATCGCCGCCTGCCCCGAAGGCATGGGCGGCCTGCCAACCCCGCGGCCGCCGGCGGAACTGCGCGGCGGCGACGGGACCGCCGCCTTGCGCGGCCAGGCCGGTGTGATCACAGCTACTGGAGAGGATGTCAGCGCCGCCTTTATTGATGGAGCCGGCCAGGCCTTAGATCTGGCGCAAGCCCATGGTTGCCGCCAAGCGCTATTGAAGGCCAACAGCCCTTCCTGTGGCAGCCGCCGCATCTACGACGGCCGGTTTTCCGGCACGCTCAAGGACGGAGAAGGCGTGACCGCCAGCCTGTTTCGGCAGGCCGGCATCGTGGTCTGTTCGGAAGAGGACATCGACGTGCTGCTCGACGCCCCTTCCCGCCAAGCAGCGCAGCAATCAGAATTCTCATGATGCTTGCGCGGCAATGAACAGGCTCTAAGCCGTCGTGGGCAGAAACTCCAGACGCCCGCCGTTCAGGTGATACATCGCGCCGACGATCTTGATCTGGCCGTCACGTTCCAGTTTGGCCAGCACATCGCTGCGCTTGCGGATCTGTTCCATCGTGTACAGCACATTGCTGCGCGCCACCGCGTCGACGAAATCGGCGTTCTTGCTGCTGCGCTCGCCTGCATACTGGGTTTGCGCGATCGCCGGCCGGATACGCGCCAGCAAACCGGTCAGATTGCCCATCTCCACATGGTCTATCGCGCCCTTGATCGCGCCACAACCGGTATGCCCCATCACCAGCACCACCTTGGCGCCGGCCGCCGCACAGGCGAACTCCATGCTGCCCAGCAGATCGTCATTGACCACATTGCCGGCCACCCTAGAATTGAAGGTTTCGCCGATACCGGAATCCATCACGATCTCGGCCGGCGCGCGCGAATCGATGCAGCTGAGCACCACCGCCGACGGATACTGCGCGCCGACACTGGAACGCTGCTGCGCCAGATAATCATGCCGCAATGGCTTGCCGCTGCGAAAGCGCTCATTGCCCTTCGCCATTGCCGCAATCACCTGATCCGGCGTCATCGCATCGCGCTGCGCCTTGCTCAAGGATGCCGCGTAAGCCACGCCGCTCAAGGCGCCGCCAGCACCGATGGAAAACAGCGCCGCCGCGCCCAAGGCCGTTTTCAACACCGTGCGCCGGCCCAAAGTCTCGCCGGCATCGGCCAAATCATATTGCTGCTTGCTCATTCCCGTCCTTCCCTAGCGTTGTTGTATAAGGCTTTCTGATTTTATTCACCAAACATGCAATTAGATGATGATTGCCAGCTTGGTTCATTCAGCAAAGCAATATTTCAAACAGATTAGAGAAGACGTGGACCAACGAGCGGCATGTCCAATGCCCGAACGCAACAAAGCCTCCCCGAGGGGAGGCTTCCGTGTCGGCGTTTCCACCGCGCCAATGCATAAAGCCCAGCTCGTGTGAGCTGGGCTTTGCAATGGGGCGTCTGGCGGTGTCCTACTTTCACATGGCGAATGCCACACTATCATCGGCGCTAAGGCGTTTCACGGTCCTGTTCGGGATGGGAAGGCGTGGGACCACCTCGC
>NZ_JAJOHW010000114.1 GCF_021129195.1 Chromobacterium aquaticum
CGGCCTGGGTGGGCAGCGGGCCGCCCGGCTCGCGGCCAGCCGGCTCGCGCGCGAACTGGGTGTCGCCGGTCTGACCGGGCGATAGCCAACGCACCACCGCCAGATCGCCGTCCACCTTGGCCTTGGCCACGTCCTTGCAGGTCAGGCATACCGGCACGCCCTTGCGCGCCTTCAAGGCCTGATCCACCCGCGCGCCGTACACCACCGCGGACTTCTGCTTCTGCCAGGCCAGCAGCGTTTCCGCCAGCATCGGGAAAGAAGGATCATCCTGCTTGTAATGATTGCGGTAAGCGGTCAGCCACAGATTGCCGGCCGCGTCCTGGTTCAGCAACACGGTCTGATAGGC
The DNA here is from genome assembly GCF_021129195.1 of Chromobacterium aquaticum. Taxonomy (GTDB): domain Bacteria; phylum Pseudomonadota; class Gammaproteobacteria; order Burkholderiales; family Chromobacteriaceae; genus Chromobacterium; species Chromobacterium aquaticum. Next base: position 347 of record NZ_JAJOHW010000114.1, read on the forward strand.
CACCGTCACCGCGTCGCCGCGGGTGACGGTCTTGGACAGCAGCAAGGCGTCATCGTTTTTCATGCGCACGCAGCCATGGCTGCGGAAGCCCGGCACCGAACCCGGCGCATTGGTGCCATGGAAGCCCAAGCCCAGCTTGGCCTCGCCGAAACGGATGAACACCGGCCCCAGCGGGTTACTGGGCCCCGGCGGCACCACGGTCTGCACTTCCTTGCCGCTGCGGCGCATTTCTTCCTGGATGGAGCGCGGCACATGCCAGGCCGGCGCCTTGTAGATGCCGGTGATGTCGAAGCTGCCGATAGGCGTCTGGGTCAACATCTTGCCCACCGCCACCGGGTAGATCTTGGACAAGTGGCCATCCTGGTACTGGAACAACCTGGCTTGCGGCAGATTGAGCACCAGATGCAGGCCAGTGGGGCTGACTTGCACATCGGGCTCGGGAATCACCGCCGCGCCGGCAACCGTCGCCGCGCCCAATCCCAGCACCCCAAACAGCCCAATACATCGCTTCAACATACCGCACCATATTTGAAATCACTATTGTTCGATTCTAACAGAAAGCGTGGAAAAGCAAGATTCTGACTATTACCAAACCTCGGCCCAAGCAATATTGTCCGACAATATTGTCGGTTTTACGTCAGCATGGCCGGCCTCGCCTCAAAGCGCCGGCCAAGGCGCCAAGACCCAGGCCGCCGCGTACAGGCCGACGCCAAAGCTGGCGTGCGCCATCAGGCTGCGCCGACGCGTCACCCAGGGTTGCGGCGTCTTCGCGGCGAAGAAGCCCGCTCCCATCGCCGGCTGCATCAGCAAAAACGGCGCCGCCACGCTGGCAAGGCCGAACAATAGCGCCGGCCCCGGCGTCGGCTCCCGCCACCAGGCCGCGCCGCAGACCGCCAACAATAACAAAGCGAACACCACGCCGATCAGATAATGCGCGAGCCAACCCAGCGCCCGTTCGCCGCGCACCGGCTCGGCGCGGACGATGCCAGCGTGACGGAAGCGGCCCCGCCGCCAATGCCCTATCCAGCGCCCCACCAGCGCATAATCCAGCGACGGCTCGCCAAAGCCCCGTCGCAGCAGCCATGCCCATGCGTCCATCACCGCCGTGGCGCCGACGCCCACCAGCGCGCCGCGCGCCAGCCATTCCGCTATCGCATCCATGCTCTCTCCTCGCAGAACCATTCAGTGTCCGCCGCAAGTCGCTGAGCACGAGCAGGCGCAGACAAAATCCAGTCAATAGACTATCATTAAATAGATTGATTGAATGATATTTTGAAAGCCGCTCATGTCCACCGCCGCCCCGCCCGCTCCGGAACGCTTCGCCGATCTGGCCGAATTGGCCCGCACCCTGAGTCATGCCCACCGCCTGCTATTGCTGGAACACATCGCCCAGGGCGAACGCCCGGTTGAACGGCTGGCCGAGCTGGCCGGCCTGTCCATCGCCAACGCCTCGCAACACCTGCAACACCTGAAACGATCCGGACTGGTGTTGTCGCGCCGCGACGGCAAGCATGTGTTGTACCGGCTGGGCGACGGCCCCATTCTGACCGTGCTGGACGCGCTGCGCCGTCAGGCCGAGCACCAACGCGGCGCCATCCGCGCGCTGCTGAACGATGCCGCGGCGCGGCCCGAGGCGCTGGACGGCGTGACGCTGGACGAACTGCTGCGGCGGCTGAACGACGGCGACCTCATCTTGCTGGACGTGCGCCCGGCGGACGAGTACGCGGCCGGCCATTTGCCCGGCGCGCTCAATCTGCCGCCGGAGCTGCTGGAACACGGTCTGGAGCAGCTGCGCGCCGGCGCCGAAATCATCGCTTACTGCCGCGGCCCCTACTGCGTGCTGTCCACCCAGGCGGTGGCGGCGCTGCGCGCGCGCGGCCTGAACGCCAGGCGGCTGGACAGCGGCTTTCCGCAATGGAAGGCGGCCGGGCTGGAGGTTGAAGTCGGCGCCGCCGCCGCCGTCGGCAAAAAACCCCTGCGCGCCGCCGGATAATTTGAGAAAATTACCGCTTTCCGATTGATTTTCCACGCAACACCATGACGCACAAACAGACTATCGCCCAGGTCGAATCGCTGGATCACGAAGGCCGGGGGGTCGCCCACGTCGACGGCAAGACCATCTTCATCGATGGCGCGCTGCCGTACGAAACCGTGGTCTATAGCGCCTACCGCAAGAAGTCGTCCTACGAAAACGCCAACACCAGCCAGGTGCTGAAGGAAAGCTTCCTGCGCACACAGCCGCGCTGTCCGCATTACGGCACCTGCGGCGGCTGTTCGATGCAGCATGTGGAGTTCAGCGCCCAGGTGGCGGTCAAGCAAAGAGTGCTGGAAGACAATCTGGCCCGCATCGGCCGGGTCAAGCCGCAGCAAGTGCTGACCCCGATCGCCGGCCCGGCCTGGCATTACCGCCATCGCGCGCGGATGTCGGCGCGGCTGGTGGAGAAAAAAGGCGGCGTGCTGGTGGGCTTCCACGAGAAGCGCTCCACCTACATCACCGATATGAGCGAATGCCATATCCTGCCGCGCCATATCTCGGACCTGATCGTGCCGCTGCGCGAGATGATCTACAAGCTGTCGATCAACAACCGCATGCCCCAGGTGGAGCTGGCGGTGGGCGATAAGGTGGACATCCTGGTGTTCCGCAATATGGAAGCCATCAACGATGCCGACCACGCCGTGCTGCGCGCCTTCTCCGACACCCATGGCAGCCAGGCGCGGCCGCTGCAGATCTGGCTGCAACCCAAGGGTCCGGACACCTGTTATCCGATCTACCCGCTGGACGCGCCCAAGCTGACTTACAGCCTGCCGGAATACCGCGTGGAGATGCCCTACTACCCCACCGAGTTCACCCAGGTGAACCCTGAAATCAACGCGGTGATGGTGTCGCGCGCGCTGAAATTCCTGGACCCGCAGCCGGGCGAGCGCATCGCCGACATGTTCTGCGGCATCGGCAACTTCACCCTGCCCATCGCCCGCTCCGGCGCCAAGGTTCACGGCATGGAAGGCAGCCAGGCCCTGGTCAAGCGCGCGGTGGAAAACGCCACCCACAACGGCCTGCAGGACAAGGTCAGCTATGAAATGGCCAATCTGTTCGAAGTCACCGAGGAATCCTTCGCCGCGCTCGGCCGCTTCGACAAGATGCTGGTGGACCCGCCGCGCGACGGCGCGGTGCAGCTGCTGAAAGCCATCACCGAGGACACCGCGCCCAAGCGCATCGTCTACGTGTCCTGTAACCCGGCCACGCTGGCGCGCGACGCCAATGTGCTGGTGCACACCAAGGGCTACACGCTGAAAACGGCCGGCATCATCAATATGTTCCCGCACACCGCCCACGTGGAATCGGTGGCCTGGTTCGAAAAGACCGGCCCGTGCAAGAGCCGCAGCGAAATCGCCGTGATCGAAGCCGCCGAGGAAGCCGAGCGCGAAGCGATCAAGGCCGCCCAGCGCGCCGAGGCGGCGGCGGAAGCCGCCAAGAAGGAGCAGGAACTGGCGGAAAAGGCAGCCGCCAAGCAAGCGCGCCGCGATTATTATTTCGCCGAGCAAGCCCGCCGCGAAGCGGAACAGCAAGCGCAATAAACCCGCATGCGACAAGCCTCCGGCCGCGGCCGGGGGCTTTATTTTTGCCGGCGGGCAATGCAGCTTGTTTGACCAAAACGGGTAGTCGGCAACGACGGATTGGCGCACAGTGAGGCGCTAATGCTTTTTACATGGAACAGCGAATCTCTTCATGTCAAAATTTACCGGTTAAACCGATAACGAGATCGCAAGCACACACAGCGGGCCCGCCCGCCAACATCGCCGCTCCTGCCTGAAGGACGGCCCATCAAGGCAATAGATATGCACATACTTCAATTCGTCTTCGGACTGCTGGTGGTCTTCCTGCTGACCCAATTGGTGGCGCGCGACCGCAAGAACATCAAGATCCGCTACGTGCTGCAACTGATCGTGGTGGAAATGGCGCTGGCCTACTTTCTGCTGCACTCCAGCTACGGCCTGACCCTGGTCGGCGGCGTGGCCGGCGTGTTCGACAAATTGATGAGCTATGCCGGCGAAGGCACCAACTTCGTGTTCGGCGGCCTGCTCAATCAGGGCGAGTTCAGCTTCTTCCTCAAGGTGCTGATGCCCATCGTCTACATCTCGGTGCTGATCGGCATCCTGCAGCACATCCGCGTGCTGCCCTGGGTGATACGCGGCATAGGCTGGGTGCTGGCCAAGATCAGCGGCATGGGCAAGATCGAGTCCTTCAACGCCGTCGGCTCGATGATCGTCGGCCAGTCCGAGAACTTCATCGCCTACAAGAACATCATCGGCAGCTTCTCGGAAAAGCGCATGTACACGCTGGCCGCCACCGCGATGTCCACGGTGTCGATGTCCATCGTCGGCTCTTACATGCAGATCATCCAGCCGCGTTTCGTGGTCACCGCGCTGATCCTCAACCTGTTCAGCACCTTCATCATCCTGTCGCTGATCAACCCCTACGACGCCAGCCAGGACGACGATGAACTGATCAGCGCCGAAGCCGCCCACCGCATGTCCTTCTTCGAAATGCTGGGCGATTACATCATGGCCGGCTTCAAGATCGCCGTGATCGTCGGCGCGATGCTGATCGGCTTCATCGCGCTGATCACCACCGTCAACCACATCTTCGACGCCATCTTCGGCGTCAACTTCCAGTATGTGCTGGGCTATGTGTTCTACCCCTTCGCCTGGCTGATGGGCATCCCGGCCGCCGACATCATGCCGGCCAGCAGCATCATGGCCACCAAACTGGTGACCAATGAATTCGTGGCGATGATGGAACTGAAAAAGCTCACCGCCCAGTTGTCGGAATACACCATAGGCGTGATCTCCATCTTCCTGGTGTCCTTCGCCAACTTCAGTTCCATCGGCATCATCGCCGGCGCGGTCAAGGGCCTGGACGAGGAACGCGGCAATATGGTGTCCCGCTTCGGCCTGAAACTGGTGTACGGCTCCACCCTGGTCAGCATTCTGTCGGCGCTGATCGGCGGTTTGGTGCTGTAAGCCAGCCCCCCTCCGCCAACAGGCCCGGCCCATGCCGGGCCTGTTTCATTTCCCGCCTCAAGCCACCTTGTCGAGGAAAATCAGCTTGATCGGCTCAGCCAGCAATTCATCGAAGCGCTTTTCGAAAGCCTGGAAATAAGGCGCGGCCAAGTGCTCGTCCAGCGCGGAGCGGCTGACGAAGGCTTCCCGCATGTAAAAGCTGCCCGGCTCGTCCGTGAGTTCGAACAAGGTGTAATCGAGGTTGCCCGCCTCGCGGCGCGTGGGCTCGACCAAGGCGGTCAAGGCCTCGCGCAAGGCGTCGCGCTGGCCGGGCTTGGCCTTGAGCACGGCGATGCTGGTCAGGGGTAATGTCGTCATGATGTGGTTCTCCGTTCTTAGAACCTGTTTACGATTTGCTGCGCGTCGGCGATACAGCGTTGAAAACGTCTTCGAAATGCTCATGTACCACCTGTACATTCCGCTTTCTCAGCCATTTTCGCCTTGTCTCGCCTTAGCTCGCGAGATCGTAAACAGGCTCTTAGAGCCTGTTCAAAGTCTGCTGCGCTGCGGTGGGATGGATGGAAATGGGCGTTGAAACCCGCTTCGAAATGCTCATGTACCGCTTGATCATTCCGCTTTCTCGCTCGTTTTCGCCTTGTCTCGCTCTTGCTCGCGAGACTTTGAACAGGCTCTTGGGATGATGATGCGGCGGCGGCGCGCTGGCCTACGCCTCCAACCGTCAGTATGAAGACGCCGCGCAAGACCAAACAGACCGACCGCGCGCAGACTCTTTCAATCCGGGTTTGAAAATGCCGCGCGACCAGGCACCGGGCAATAAAAAACCCGGCGCCAGCCGGGTTCTTCCATCCAGAGTCTTCCGCCCTCAAACCTTGGGCCAGGCGATGGGCCGATAATCCGGCAATCCATCCTTGAACGGCGGAATCCGCTCGCCCTCCATCAAGGGCCGCACATAATCGAGGAAGGCCGGCGTCACGCTGAAGCCGTCCGCGCCGATGAATTCCGGCGGCAGTCGCTTCTCCTGATCGCCCACCTCCGATAGCGGCACCTCCACCACGTCCCAGCAATAGGGATGGTCCTGAATGCGCTTGATGCCGGCCATCACGCCGCTCTTGCCGGCCAGCAGCCATTCCACCGCCCGCTCGCCCATGATGTAGGCCTGGCGCACATCCATGCTGGACCCCAGATGGCCGCCGGCGCGCTGCAGATAATCCACCTGCGCCACGTGCGCGGAAATGCCGCGCTCGCGCAGCAGCAGTTGAGCGATCCAGTGGCCGGCGCCGCCCAGTTGCTCATGGCCGTAGACCTCGGACTTCTTGGCCTCGGCGACGAAGCGGCCGTCGGCGTCGGTGATGCCCTCCGCCACCGCGATCGCGCACTGGCCGAAACGCGCCAGCCTGTCGTCCACCGCGGCGAGGAAACGCTCGGCGTCGAATGCCACCTCCGGCAGCAGCAACAAATGCGGCGCTTCGCGCTCATTGCGCGCCGCCGCCGCGCAGGCCGCCGCCAGCCAGCCGGTATGGCGGCCCATGGTTTCCATGATGAAGACCCGGCCCCAGCCCATGCTGGTCATGTCCAGGCCCACCTCGCGCATCGCGCTGGCCAGGAACTTGGCGGAGGAACCGTAGCCGGGGCTGTTGTCGGTGCCCACCAGGTCGTTGTCTATGGTCTTGGGAATGCCCACCACCTTGAGCGGATAACCCATGTGGCGCTCGAACTCCGCCAAACGCTCGGCGCAGCCCAGCGAACCGTTGCCGCCGTTGACCAGCAGATAATGGATATCGTGCCGAGCCAGCACCTCGCGCAACCGCCGCCAGTCGTCGCCGGCCTCGGCGAAGCTGCCTATCATGCGCCGGCTGACGCCAAAGCTGCCGCCCGGCATGAAGGCGAGCTGGGCGATGGCCTCGTCCGACACCGCGTCGATATCGCATAGCCGGCCGTCCAGCAGGCCGGCGAGGCCGTCGAAAGCGCCGTACATCGACAGGCCGCGCTGGCGCGCGGTTTCTATCGCGCCCTGCGCGGAAGCGTTCAACACCGCAGTCGGGCCGCCCGACTGCAAATATACGGCACGGGGTTTGGACATCATCGCCACCTGGAGAAATGGAGAATCAAACGGCGCGGCGCGCGGCCAAGCCGGGAATACCACAAACATACCACTGGCCGAAAAGCCCCCTCAAGCCACAGATGTCGCTCAAACCCGATTTCCTTGACCGGCGGCAAACCCCGCTGCAAGTTGCCGCCGCGCTACAGGCCGCCGCCTGCCGCCTCTTAGAACCTGTTCAAAGTCTGCTGCGCTTCGGCGATACGGCGTTGAAAACCAGCTCAAAATGCTCATGTACCACTAGTACATTCCGCTTTTTCGCTCGTTTTCGCCTTGTCTCGCTCTTGCTCGCGAGACTTTGAACAGGCTCTTAATCCCAACGCGGACCGAACTCCGGAGCGGCCAGCCGCTCGCCCCGCTCCAGGCCGGCGATGGCGTCCATCTCCGCCTCGCTCAAGCGCAACGCCGCCGCCTGCAGATTGGCTGCCAGATTGGCGCGCCGGGTGGACGACGGGATCACCGCCAGCTCCTGCCGCAATAGCCAGGCCAAGGCCAGCTGCGCCGGACTGGCCCGATGCCGCGCGGCGATTTCGCGCAATAGCGGCTCGTCCATCACCTTGCCGTAGGCCAGAGGCATATAGGCGGTGACCGGCACGCCCTGCTCGCGGCAGAAGGCCAGCAGCTTGCGGTTCTGCAAAAAGGGATGCACTTCCACCTGCTGATTGGCGATCTCGCCCGGCCCCACCGCGGCCAGCGCCTGACGCAGATGGGCGATGGTGAAATTGGACACGCCTATCCGCCGCGTCAACCCCTGCTGCTTGGCCAGGGCCAAGGCTTCCATATATTCCGCCACCGGCAGCTCGTCGCCGGGCGACGGCCAATGGATCAGCGCCATGTCCACCTGCTCCACGCCCAGCAGATCCAGGCTGCGGCGCAGGCTGTCGGCCAATTTTTCCCGCCCCAGGTTCTCGGTCCAGATCTTGGTGGTGAGAAACACCTGCTCGCGCGGCAATCCGCTCTGGCGCAGCGCCTGCCCCACCTCGGCCTCGTTGCCGTAAATCTGCGCGGTGTCGATGTGGCGGTAGCCCAACTCCAGCCCGGTCAAAACCGAGTCCACCACTTGTTGCCCTTGCAGGCGGAAGGTTCCCAAACCTATTTTTGGCATATCCATGATTAAACATCCTTTCAGTTACGCGCCCTGCGGCGCTTTATTGCCATCATCCTGCGCCTGCGATCAAACCGCTTGCGAACACATGGTCGGCGCGCGCGCCGCGCGGCGGTCCAACACGCCGGACCAGGTGGTCAAGCCCAGGGCCGCCAGCACCACCAAGGCGCCTATCCACGGCGTGGCCAACAGACCCAGCTCCGCCACCACCCAGCCGCCGGCCCAGGCGCCGCCGGCGATGCCGACATTGAAGGCGGCGATGTTCAGGCCGGAGGCCACGTTCACCGCCTGCGGCGCGTCGCGTTCCGCCTGCCGCACCACATAGAGCTGCAGACCGGCCACATTGCCGAAAGCCACCGCGCCCCAGGCCAGCACCGTGACCAGCACCCACGCCGGCGACGGCGCGGTGAAGCTCAGCGCCAGCAATACCAGCGCCAACAAGCCGAAGATCAGTTGCAAGGCGCGCACCGGCCCCTTGCGGTCCGCCAGCCGGCCGCCCCAGATATTGCCCACCGCCACCGACACGCCGTACACCAGCATCACCAGCCCCACCCGCGACGGCGCGAAACCGCTGACTTGTTCCAGAATGGGCGCCAGATAGGTGAAGGCGATGAAAGAACCGCCGTAGCCCAAGGCCGTCATCGCGTAGACCAGCAATAGCCGCGGCCGCTTCAGCACCGCCAGCTGCGCGGCCAGCGAGGCCGGCGGCGGCTGCGGAATATCCCTGGGCACCAACAACAGGCTGCCGATGAAGGCCAGCACGCCCAGCATGGATACCGCCAGGAAGGTGGCCTGCCAGCCCAGGGTCTGGCCGATGAAGGTGCCCAGCGGCACCCCGGTCACCAAGGCCACCGTCAGACCGCTGAACATCAGCGCGATGGCGCTGGCCGCCTTGTCCTTGCTGACCAGGCCGGTGGCGATGGTGGAGCCTATGGAAAAGAACACCCCGTGCGCCAGGCCGGTCAGCACCCGCGCCGCCATCAGCGCCTGGTAGCCCGGTGCCAGCCAGGCCACCAGATTGCCCAGGGTGAACAAGGCCATCAGCCCCAGCAGCAGAGGCTTGCGCGGCACGCGGCCGGTCAGCGCGGTCAACAGCGGCGCGCCCACCGCCACGCCCAAGGCGTAAAGACTGACCAGCAGACCGGCGGACGGTAGCGACACCCCCAGGCTGGCGGCGACGGTGGGAATCAGGCCCACGATGACGAATTCGGTGGTGCCAATGGCGAAGGCGCTCAAGGTCAGCGCCCATAAGGCAAGCGGCATGGTGTTCTCCCAAAGAAAAGCCAGATCGGCCCGCTCACGCGGACCCAGCGAATAGGGCCGCATTCTGCGCGCTTGCCAGCCGCGGAAAAATCCGCTTCACTGACAATAACTTTTGATTTGGAATCAACAATGCTACCAATGGAAGCGCTGATTGCGTTTGTCTCAGTCATAGACGCCGGCTCCTTCTCCGCCGCCGCGGAACGCCTGGGTCAGACCCCGTCCGGCATCAGCCGCAGTGTCAGCCGGCTGGAAAAACAGCTGGGCGTGGCGCTGATCACCCGCACCACCCGCCGGCTGGACCTGACCGCCGAAGGCCGCTGGCTGCTGGAGCGCACGCGCCATATCCTGGCCGAGCTACGGGACACCGAGACCCAACTCGCCGCCAGCCTGGCCCAGCCCAGCGGCCTGCTGCGCGTCAACGCCGCCACCCCCATCCTCACCCGGCTGATCGCGCCGCTGACGGCCGGCTTTCTGGAACGCTACCCGCAGGTGCGGCTGGAGCTGACCGGCGCGGAAGGCATCGTCGACCTGATCGAAGAACGCGCCGACGTCGCCGTCCGCGTCGGCATGGGCGCGCTGGCGGACTCCAGCCTCAATGCCCGCCGCCTGGGCGACAGCCGCATCCGCCTGGTGGCCGCGCCGGACTATCTGAGCCGCCACGGCGCGCCGGATAGCGTGGACGCGCTGGCGCGGCACCGGCTGCTGGGCTTCACCGCGCCGGAAACGCTCAATCTATGGCCGCTGCGCCACCGCGGCGGCAATGGGCTGGCGATCCAGCCGACGCTGACCGCCTCCAGCGGCGAAACCCTGCTGCACCTGGCCTTGCACGGCGCCGGCATCGCCTGTCTCAACGACCTGCTCACCGCAGAAGATCTGCGCAGCGGTCGCTTGCTGCCGGTGCTGGACGCCATCAGCCTGCCGTGGAGCCAGACCATCTGGGCGGTGTTCTACAAGCAAGGCGCGCTGGCGCCGCGTGTCAGCGCCTGGGTGGACTACCTGGCGCAGGAGCTGGGCCAACGCTTGAGCCGGCCGTTGTTTGCGCAAGAAAATGCACCATCATCATGATATTCAGGAACTGAATTAATTTTTTACTTACAAAAACATGGAGATAGACCACTTTCAGGCCCTTCGGCCTCCCGCTTGCGCCATGAGCACCCTGCCGCCCAAACTCAGCGCCGCCATAGACGGCGTGCCGATGGAATACCTGCTCGCCGGCAGCGGCGCGCCTCCCATCGTGCTGATCAACGACGCCGGCGCTCCGCTGGAAGGCTGGTACAAGATGCTGCCCGCGCTCGCCGCGCTCGGCACCGTGTTCGCCTACAACCGCTGCGGCATAGGCAATAGCGGTAACGCGCGCGAGGCGCAGACCGGCGCGGCGATGATGGAAACCCTGCGCGCGCTGCTGTTCAAGGCGGACCTGGCTCCGCCCTATGTGCTGGTGGCCCACGCGCTGGGCGGCTTGATCGCCAATCTGTTCGCCCGCAGCTACGCCGGCGAAGTGGCCGCCGTGGTGTGGCTGGACGCCAGCGCGCCGGAGGAGATGGACGCGCGCCAGGCGCGGCAAGGCCGACTGAGCCAATGGCTGCGTCGGGCCTTGGACCTGGCCCAGGACAGGGACACCCTGAACGAAACCGGCCAGCTGAGCCGCAGCGTGGAGCAGATCGCCGAGGCGCCGCCGTTTCCGGACATCCCGCTGACCCTGCTGTGCGCCGCGCCGCCGATGCTGCCCTGGCTGACGTCCCAAGCGGAGTTGGACGCTCGCGTCGCCGGCCAACGTCGGCTGGCGGCGCTGTCGCCGCGCGGCTGCCGCGTCGTCACCGCCGGCAGCGGCCATTTCCCCCAATTATCCGAGCCGGAGCTGACGCTCGCCGCGGTGCGCGACGCGCTGGCGGCGATAAGCCCGCGCTAAAAGCCAGTTCAAAACCTCGCGAGCAAAAGCCTGACTAGGCGCAAACGCATCGCGAGTGCCGCATCACTATCTCGCGGCGGCGCTCGAGAGAGGTTTCATAAAGTCGGACGCATCACAGCTGTTTGAAGTAATAGGCGGTGGGATGCAGGCGGCCGTCCGGGCTGGCGGCGTAATCCGGAATCTCGCCGCTTTTGCGCCAACCCAGCTTGCGGTAAACCTCCTCCGCGCCGGAACCGGCCTCGGTGTCCAGCACCAGCAGGCGGATGCCCTGTTTATGTGCATGATCTTCCAGCGCCGCCATCAATTGGCGCGCCACGCCGCGGCCGCGGCGGGCGGAATGCACCAAGAGCTTCTGCACCTCGGCGCGGTGGCGGCCGTTGCCGCGCTGGCAAGGCGCCAGCTGCACGCAGCCCAGCAGTTCCTCGCCCTCTTCCGCCAGCCATAGTTGCAATCCCGGCCCCAACAGCGCGTCCACCTGCGCCCAGTAGGCGGCGGCCTCCGCCAGCGGCAAGGGCGCGAGGAAGCCCACCGAGGCGCCGCCGGCCACACTATCGGCCAACAGCGCGCTCAAGCGCGAATAATCGCCGGCCGCCAGCGCCGGCGCGAGTCTGATGCGCATCATCTTGTTCTCCCCATGGATCATGGGACAGGATCAAGCAGTTTTCATGCCGGCCGCGGCTGGCTCACATGCGCTGAAACAGATGGGCGTAGCTGCGGCTGACTTCCAGCGGCTCGGGGTAGCCGCGCAATTGCAGCATGAGGCCGCGCTGGCCGTCATCGCGCTTGATCTGTTCGATGGCGTCCACCCGCACCAGGGTGGAGCGGTGGATCTGCCAGAACTCGTCCGGGTCCAGCGCCTGCAACAGTTCCTTGATCGGCATGCGGATCAAGGCTTCACAAGCGGCGGTCTGCACTCGGGTGTATTTTTCATCGGACTGGAAAAACAGCACCTCGCCGGTGCTGATCATGCGCAGGCTGTTGCCCACCGAGGCCTTGATCCAGCGCAGATAATCCGGCCGCGCCAATTGGCGGCTCAATTGTTGCAAGGATGCCTGCCAATGCGAGGGCAGCGTCAGCTGCCGCTGCTCCCAGCGCTGGCGCGTGCGCAACAGCCGCTCGTCCTCCACCGGCTTGAGCAGATAGTCCACCGCGCCTTCCTCGAAGGCCTTGATCGCGTACTGGTCGTAAGCGGTGACGAACACCACCGGGCACAGGCCGTCTATCTCCATCGCCGCGGCGATGCCGTTCTGCACCGGCATGGTGATGTCCAGGAAAGCCAGGTCCGGGCTATGTTCGCGCACCAATTCCACCGCCTCGGCGCCGTCGTGGGCCTCGGCCACTATCCTCAACTCCGGCCATACCCGCTGCAAGGCCATGCGCAGTTGCTCGCGCATCAGGCGCTCGTCGTCGGCGATCACCGCGCTCAGTTTGCTCATTAATGCAGTCCTCTTCCAGGCCGGCCGCTCACACCAGCGCGAACGGCAGGCCTATGGTGGCGCGGGTGCCGCCTGCCGGCAACACTTCCAGCAGCAGTTGCGCGCGTTCGCCATGCAGCATGGCCAGGCGCTCGCGGATATTGCTCAGGCCCATGCCCTGCCCCGGCTGCTCGGGAAAGCCGACGCCGCTGTCGCTGACCGCCACCCTAAGCTCGCCGGCCAGCACCTTGGCGTCGATGAGGATCTCGCCGCCCTCGGCCTTGGGCTCCAGGCCGTGCTTGATCGCGTTTTCCACCAGGGTTTGCAGCATCATCACCGGAAAGCGCGCGTCCAACAGCGACTCCGGCACCTCCAGCCGCACTCGCAGCCGGTCCTCCATGCGCAGCTGCATGATGTCGAGATAGGCGCGCGATAATTCCAGCTGCTGGCCCAGGCTGGTTTCCGCCGGGGACTCCCGCCACTCCGGCAGCGAGGAGCGCAGGTAGCGGATCAGCGCCTTTTGCATCAGCAAGGCGCGCTCCGGCGCGGTTTCCATCAGCTGACACACCGAGGACAAGGTATTGAACAGGAAGTGCGGCTCGATCTGCGCCTGCAGCGCCCCCATCCGCGCCTCCGCCAGCTGGCGTTGCAAGGCCTCCACCTCGGCCAGTTCCTCCGCCTGCTGGCTGCGCTCCACCGCTGCGTCGGCGCGCTGTTCCGCCCGACGCTTGCCGCCGGCCACTATCTTGACGATGCAGACGGCCACGCCCAGGAAGAAGGCCAGCACCGGCACCCCGATGATGCCGCCCATGATCAGCCCCAGGAAGCAGATCAGCAGCAGCCGCCCCCAGCCGACGACGGCCAGCCAGTCGAAAAACAACCACCAGTAGATGGAAGCCTTGTGGCTGACGAGGTCAATGCCCGCCAGCGCCTCCGCATGTTTTTGCCTATCCATGATACGCCCCCCGGTCTTGCTTCATTTCTTCCTCGGTCCGCTCGGTCAGCGCCGCCGGCCGCGACGGCTTCGACGCGACGCAAGCCTTCACCAGGAAGGACATCAGTATCAAAAAAACCACCGCGCCGCTCAAGGCCAGCACACCGCTCAAAACCAAGGCCAGCAGTGAGATCAGCGCCAGCCGCCCCCAGCCGAGGCCGGCCAGCCAGTCTACATAAAGCCGCCAGTAAATGGCGATCTTGTGTTTGGCGCCGTTCAGTCCGTCCAGGGCTTCCGCGTGTTTTTTCCGATCCATGTCTAACTCCTCGTGATGTGTCGTGCTTGACGCTGCTCACTGTAGTCAGCGCCAACCACCACCGACAGCGACTTGCGACGAAGCGCGCAAGGCGATGGACAAAGCGGCGAAACACGCGACGAACGGGCGGCGTTTAAACGCCGCCCATCCGGTTTACAAGCCCAGCGCCTGCTCCAGCATCCCCATCTCACGCCGCCATTCCCGCTGCAATTTCGGCTTTTGATGCTTGGGTTTGCGCGCCAGGTCGGCGCTCAGCAGCGCTTCCAGCTGGTACAAGCGCTCCAGCTGCCGCTCCGCGCCGCTTGGAGCGGACGCGCCGTCGGCCGCCGGCGGCTGATCGGCCACCGCCGCGACGGCTGGCGGGGTGAACAGCTGGGCGTAGGCGCTGGCGGCGTCCGGCCACTCACGCAGCCGGCCGTCGCTGACCACCCAGAAGCGGTTGCATGATTGCTCGATCAGCTCGCGGTCGTGCGACACCAGCAGGAAGCCGCCGGCAAAGCCGGCCAGTTCCTCGGCCAGTTCGCGCTTGCCGTCCAGGTCCAGATGGTTGGTCGGCTCGTCCAGCCACAGCAGGTGGTAGCTGGCCAGCGACAGCGCCAGGAATAGCAGCCGCGCGCGTTCGCCGCCGCTGAGAGTGGCCACGGTCTGACCGTGGCGCGCATAGGCGAAGCCGGCGGAAATCAACGCCTGGCGCCGCTCCACATCGCTCAGCGGCGCGAACGGATACAGCGCGTCCGGCAGCGCGGCCGCGTCATCCAGCCGGCGCAGCGACTGATCGTAATAAGCGACGCGCGCCGCCGGGTGCGGCCGCCAGCCCGCGCCGGCCTTGCCTTGCAGCCAGTCCCACCAGCACTGGCGCAGCAAGGAGGACTTGCCGGCGCCGTTGGCGCCGAGCAAGGCCACCTTGTCGCCGCTGCGCAAGCTCAGTTCATCGACCTCGAACAAGGCCGGCAGGCCGGGCGCGGCGCGCACCTGCAAGCCTTCGAAAGCCTGCAGCCGGTCCGCCGCCAGCGGCTGGCCCTGCAGCTGCAAGCGCCACGGGCTGCCGCGGCTGACGAAGGCTTGCTCCTCCTTCAGCCGCTCCACCCGCCTTTGCATGGACTTGGCCTGGCGCAGCAGTTTTTCATTGTCATGCTCGCGGCCCCAGATCGCCAGCCGCTTGCTGCTGGCGTTCAGGCGGTCTATCTCCTTCTGCTCGCCGGCATGGCGCGCGCGGGCGGCGGCATCGGCTTCCGCCAGCGCGGCCCGCGCCTGGCTGCACGGCTGCTCGAAGCGGTACAGGCGCTGATCGCGCAGGATCCAGCTGTGCGCGGTCACCGCGTCCAGCAACCGCGCATCATGGGACACCAGGATGAAGCCGCCCTGCCAACGGCGCAGGAAATCCTCCAGCCACAGCAGCGACGGCAGGTCCAGATGGTTGCTGGGCTCGTCCAGCAGCAGCAGATTGGGCTGGCGCAGCACCGCGCGGCCCAGCAGCAGCCGGGTGTGCTGGCCGCCGCTGAGACTGGCCACCGGGGTATCGGCCGCGGCCGACAGTTCCAGTTCGTCCAGCAGGCTGTCCACCCGCCAGTGCTGCTCGGGCTGACGGTCCACCGCCTCCAGCAGCGCCACGCGCGCGCTCACCGCGGCCAATTGCGGCGGCAGATGCTGCTCCACATATTGCAGACGGCACAGGCCGGCGTATTGCACCGCGCCGGCATTGGCTTCGCGCTGGCCGGCCAGCACGTCGAGCAGGCTGCTCTTGCCGCAGCCGTTATGGCCCAGCAGGCCGATGCGATCGCCCAGTTTTACGGTAAAGGAAAGGTCCTGGAACAGCGGGCCGTGGCCGGCGTCCAGTTGCAGGGATTGCGCGGAAATCAGGGTTGTCATGCTCTTGCTCTCGTTTTTTCGGGACGTGATCGTCCCTGTCAACAGGAGCGCTGGCGACAACGTGGGAGTCGGGAAAGACTCGGCGAGTGAAACTCGAAGTGAAGAGTGGCTTTGCTCCGCCCCGGTTATCGCAGCGCGATGGAACTCGGGCAAGAGCCGGCAAATGTGCCATACAAGCGAGCCAACATTTCTGGGCGCGCAAACTGAACCATATAACCTCCTTTCTTTCGTTTTGCGGGCGGGGCTTGAATCCGTATCAAAGCCGGCGTGTCCGCGTCGTCGCCGCCTCGCCAAGAGGAGACGGCCTCTCTTTATCCATGGTGGATGCAGGCTGGCAGTGTAAACCATGCGCGCCGCCGCGCGCCAGCCGCCCTTCTGTGTCCGCGCCCCGTTTTCCCGCAATGCGGGAATGGCAAACAAAAATAGGCAATGAATTACCGCCAGGTGGGAAACCGGGCTTTTTAGCGGCGGTCGCAATAGATAAGGTTAGAAAATCCTAATAAGGACCGGACATGCCCATTCTCAGCTCTTCTTCCGATCGCCTGTTGCAAACCCTGCAGCTGGTGGCGGCCTCGCCTCAGCCGCTGAGCGCCAAGGACATGGCGCAGCAGCTGGCCTTGCCGCCGTCCACGCTGTACCGCCAGCTGACTCACTTGAGCCAGTGGGGCCTGCTGCAAGCGGGCGCGGACGGCGCCTACCACGCCGGCCCGCTGGGCCTGCAACTGGCGATGGGCTTTCAGCGGCACAACACGCTGGCGGCGCAGGCGCGCCCGGAAATGCAGCGGCTGGCGCGGCTGAGCAATGAAACCGTGGCCTTGATGGTGGCCACCCGTCAGCAGGTGATCTGCATAGAGATGATGGAAAGCCAGCAGGCGCTGCGCTGCGCCTTCGCCGCCGGCAAGGGCCAGCCGCTGGCGCGCGGCGCGTCGGCGCTGGCCTTGCTGGCCTTCATGCCGGCCGCGCACAGCCAGGCCACCCTGGACAGCATGCTGCCGCCGCAGGAACACGAGGCCCTGCGCCAGACCCTGGCCGAGGTACGCCGCCAGGGCTACGCCACCAGCGACAGCGCCATCGATGCCGGCATCTGGGGCGTCAGCGCCCCCTTGCTGCAGGGGCGGCGCAAACTGCTGGGCGCCTTGACCTTGATGGCGCCTTCCGGCCGCGCCCAACGCCGCGCCCAGCTGGTGGAGCAAACCCGCCAGGCCGCGCGCAATATCAGCGCTTACCTGGGCTGCGATTGAGCGGCCCCGAACCGAAAGACCAAGCATGACGCTACACACACCTCCCGCGGCCTGGAGCGGCCGCATCGACGCCGAGGGCGAACTGGCGCGTCGCTGGCATCAACGCATCCGCCCATGGCAGCCCGGCGTCGCCGCCGGCTTCGCCTTGCTGGGCTTTGCCTGCGACGCCGGCGTGCGCCGCAACCAGGGC
>NZ_JAJOHW010000115.1 GCF_021129195.1 Chromobacterium aquaticum
TGTCATTTTCAGAAGACGACTGCACCAATCAGCGCGGTTTGAAGCCTGTTGTGCATATGGCTCCTGACAGCCAGATATCAGGACTCATCTGCACGAAACTCGTCTATGCTCAATACTCGTGTGCACCAAAGCGAGGTGAGCATGGCGACCGATACCGTACCGATTACCGAGCAGGGCGTAGCCACCCTGCCAGAACAGGCATGGGAGCGTGCGCGTCGTCGCGCTGAGATCATTGGGCCGTTAGCGCAGTCGGAGACGGTCGGGCATGAAGCGGCCGACGCGGCAGCCCAAGCACTGGGTCTGTCCCGGCGGCAGGTCTACCTCCTGATCCGCCGTGCCCGGCAAGGTTCGGGGCTGGTCACTGACTTGGCTCTTGGGCAGTCGAGCGGTGGCAAAGGTAAAGGCCGCTTGCCAGAGTCAGTCGAACGAATCATCCGCGAGCTACTGCAAAAGCGCTTCCTGACCAAGCAGAAGCGCAGCTTGGCGGCGTTCCACCGTGAAGTTGCGCGGGTGTGCAAGCTGCAAAAGCTGCGGGTGCCGGCGCGCAACACGGTTGCGTTGCGGATCGCCAGCCTTGATCCACTCAAGACCACTCGACTTCGGGAAGGCCAGGATGCGTCCCGCATCCTGCAAGGTGTTGGCGGTGTTCCTCCGCCAGTCTCCGCACCGCTGGAGCAGGTACAGATCGACCACACAGTCATCGACCTGATCGTGGTGGACGAGCGCGACCGGCAACCGATTGGCCGTCCGTACCTGACCCTCGCCATCGACGTGTTCACCCGCTGCGTGGTTGGCATGGTGGTCACGTTAGAAGCGCCATCTGCCGTCTCGGTCGGCCTGTGCCTCGCACACGCCGGTTGCGACAAGCGCCCTTGGTTGGAAAGGTTGGACGTGGAAATGGACTGGCCGATGAGCGGCAAGGCCGCGCTGCTCTACCTGGACAACGCGGCCGAATTCAAGAGCGAGGCGCTGCGCCGTGGCTGCGAGCAGCATGGCATCCGGTTGGACTATCGGCCTCTCGGGCAGCCGCACTATGGCGGCATCGTGGAACGGATCATCGGCACGGCGATGCAGATGATCCACGACGAATTGCCGGGGACGACCTTCTCCAACCCTGACCAGCGCGGGGAATACGCCTCCGAGAAGATGGCCGCCCTGACACTGCGCGAGCTGGAACGCTGGCTCGCATTGGCGGTTGGCACCTATCACGGCTCCGTGCACAACGGCCTGCTCCAACCGCCGGCCGCACGCTGGGCCGAAGCTGTCGCGCGTACCGGCGTTCCAACCGTCATCACTCGTACCACGGCTTTTCTGGTCGATTTCCTGCCCGTCCTCCGCCGCACCCTGAACCGCACCGGCTTCGTCATCGACCACATTCACTACTACGCCGATGCGCTCAAGCCGTGGATAGCTCGGCGCGACCGCTTGCCTGCGTTCCTAATCCGGCGCGACCCGCGCGACATCAGCCGCATTTGGGTGCTGGAGCCGGAGGGGCTGCACTATCTGGAAATTCCATACCGTACCTTGTCGCACCCGGCTGTCACTCTCTGGGAACAACGACAGGCGCTGGCGAAATTGCGGCAGCAAGGGCGCGAACAGGTAGATGAGTCGGCGCTGTTCCGCATGATCGGCCAGATGCGCGAGATCGTGACCACCGCGCAGAAAGCTACGCGCAAGGCGCGGCGCGACGCTGATCGACGCCAGCATCTCAAGGCAATGGCACCGCCTGTCAAGCCCACACAGCCGGATGCGGGCATGGCGGACTCGCAGGTGGCCAACCTGCCACCGGCCAAACCATTCGACCAGATTGAGGAGTGGTAGTCGTGGACGAATATCCCATCATCGACCTGTCCCACCTGCTGCCAGCGGCCCAGGGCTTGGCCCGTCTCCCGGCGGATGAACGCATCCATCGCCTTCGCGCCGACCGCTGGATCGGCTATCCGCGAGCAGTCGAGGCGCTGAACCGGCTGGAAGCCCTGTATGCGTGGCCAAACAAACAACGCATGCCCAACCTGCTGTTGGTCGGTCCAACCAACAACGGCAAGTCGATGATCGTCGAGAAGTTCCGCCGCACGCATCCGGCCAGCTCCGACGCTGACCAAGAGCACATCCCTGTGTTGGTCGTGCAGATGCCGTCCGAACCTTCGGTGACCCGCTTCTACGTCGCGCTGCTCGCGGCGATGGGTGCGCCATTGCGGCCGCGCCCACGGCTGCCGGAAATAGAGCAACTGGCGCTGGCACTGCTGCGCAAGGTCGGCGTGCGCATGCTGGTGATCGATGAGTTGCACAACGTCCTGGCCGGCAACAGCGTCAACCGGCGGGAATTCCTCAATCTGCTGCGCTTCCTCGGCAACGAATTGCGCATCCCGCTGGTCGGTGTTGGCACGCGCGAGGCGTATCTCGCCATCCGCTCGGACGACCAGTTGGAAAACCGCTTCGAGCCGATGATGCTGCCGGTGTGGGAGGCCAACGACGATTGCTGTTCACTGCTGGCCAGCTTCGCGGCTTCGCTCCCGCTGCGGCGACCTTCGTTGATTGCCACGCTGGACATGGCTCGCTACCTGCTCACACGCAGCGAGGGCACTATTGGCGAGCTGGCGCACCTATTGATGGCGGCGGCCGTGGCCGCCGTGGAGAGTGGTGAGGAAGCGATCAACCACCGCACGCTCAGCATGGCCGATTACACCGGTCCCAGCGAGCGGCGGCGGCAATTCGAGCGGGAACTGATGTGAAGCCAGCGCCACGCTGGCCACTGCATCCGGCACCCAGGGAAGGCGAAGCCCTGTCTTCGTGGCTCAACCGCGTGGCCCTTTGCTATCACATGGAAGTGTCCGAGCTGCTGGAGCACGATCTTGGTCACGGCCAGGTTGGTGACCTGGACACCGCGCCACCACTGGCGCTGCTGGCGATGCTCTCCCAGCGGAGTGGTATCGAGCTGGATCGGCTGCGCTGCATGAGTTTCGCCGGCTGGGTGCCTTGGCTACTGGACAGCCTTGATGATCAGATTCCAGCGGCATTGGAAACCTATGCGTTCCAGCTCTCGGTACTGCTGCCGAGACTCCGCCGTAAGACGCGATCCATCACGAGCTGGCGTGCCTGGCTGCCCACACAACCGATACACCGCGCCTGTCCGCTCTGCCTGAACGATCCGGAGAACCAAGCCGTACTGCTCGCGTGGAAGCTGCCCCTGATGCTGAGCTGCCCACTGCATGGCTGCTGGCTGGAATCCTATTGGGGCGTGCCAGGGCGGTTTCTCGGCTGGGAGAACGCCGACGCCGAACCGCGCACTGCCAGCGACGCGATTGCGGCGATGGACCAGCGTACCTGGCAGGCACTGACGACCGGCTACGTGGAGTTGCCGCGCCGACGCATCCACGCCGGATTGTGGTTTCGGCTGCTACGCACGCTGCTCGACGAGCTGAACACCCCGCTTTCGGCGTGCGGCACCTACGCGGGGTATCTCCGCCAAGTCTGGGAAGGCTGCGGGCATCCGCTGCGTGCAGGGCAAAGTCTGTGGCGACCGTATGAAACCCTGAACCCGGCAGTACGGTTGCAGATGCTGGAGGCGGCGGCAACGGCGATCCACTTGATTGAAGTGAGGGATATAAGCCCGCCGGGCGAGCAGGCAAAGCTATTCTGGTCCGAGCCCCAAACCGGGTTCACCAGTGGACTGCCAGCGAGAGCGCCGAAGCCCGAACCCGTCGATCACTGGCAACGGGCGGTCCAGGCCATTGATGAGGCGATCATTGAAGCGCGGCATGCCCCCGAGACGGCCCGCTCGCTGTTCGCGTTGGCTTCCTTTGGTCGGCGCGACCCCGCTTCCCTGGAACGGTTGCGCACCACCTTCGCGAAAGAAGGCATCCCCCCTGAATTTCTGTCACATTATGAGCCTGATGGACCCTTTGCATGTCTTAGACAGAATGACGGGTTAAGTGACAAATTTTGACGGCCCGAACTTTCCGGCGCACACTGTCACATAATCGAACGTATATGTGACAGGTGTGAAATGCTGATTGGCTACATGCGGGTATCGAAGGCAGACGGCTCTCAAGCCACCGACTTGCAACGCGACGCGCTGATCGCGGTCGGCGTCGATCCGGCGCATCTCTACGAAGACCAAGCGTCGGGCAAGCGCGAAGATCGGCCCGGTCTGGTTAGCTGTTTGAAGGCACTCCGACTAGGCGACACGCTGGTCGTATGGAAACTGGACCGGCTCGGGCGTGACCTGCGGCACCTGATCAACACCGTCCACGATCTGACCGGGCGTGGCATCGGCCTCAAGGTGCTGACCGGACACGGTGCGGCCATCGACACCACGACCGCTGCCGGCAAACTGGTCTTCGGCATTTTCGCCGCGCTAGCCGAGTTTGAGCGTGAACTTATCGCCGAGCGCACGATTGCGGGCTTGGCATCGGCGCGGGCGCGCGGTCGGAAAGGCGGCCGACCGTTCAAGATGACGCCCGCCAAGTTGCGCTTGGCAATGGCGGCGATGGGGCAGCCTGAGACCAAAGTCGGTGACCTTTGCCAGGAACTCGGTATAACACGGCAGACGTTGTACCGGCATATTTCGCCAAAGGGGGAGTTGCGCCCGGATGGCGTAAAGCTGCTCAGTCGAGTGTGATGGTAGTACAGCAGTTGTCGTAGATGGAAGTTTGACGACTGGTTGCATCAGCACGCCCTGCCACTTATCGTTTGAACGCCAGTAACAAAACGCCACCAGCGACCATCGCAATACCAGACCATTCCCGGAGCGACGGGCGTTCGCCAAGAAATGTGAACGCAAATATCGCCACCAGTACAAGACTGAGTTTGTCTACAGGCGCGACTTTTGAAGCTTCGCCGATCTTGAGTGCACGGAAGTAGCACACCCATGACGCTCCAGTCGCCAAGCCGGACAGCCCAAGGAAAATCCATGTCTTGGGTGACAACATCAAGGGGTTGGCCCATTTTCCCGTGTAGGCGACAAACGCCGACAGGACGACGATGATGATGGCCGTACGGATCAAGGTAGCCAGATCGGAATCAACTCCATGAATGCTCACCTTGGCAAAAATGGCTGTCAGCGCCGCAAACACAGCCGATAGTAGTGCCCAGTAGAACCAACCAGTTGAAGTAACCAATTCGCTACACTCCTCGTTTCTCAAGTCATTGCTTCATGGGAACGATAACGGAAACCTTTAAGCCGGTTTGCTGGGTTTCGTCGACGAAGTCGAGGCGTATTTCAGCGCCGATGCGATGGGCAATCGTTTGGACAATAGATAGCCCTAGGCCCGAACCAATTTGCTCACTGCCCAGCGTGCGGTAGAAGGGATCAAAAACCCGATCCCGTTCTGCCAATGGAATGCCAGGCCCGCTGTCCTGAACACGCATCTCGGCTTTCCCTTCCGATATACCCACGGAAAGATCGACCCTCCCGCCCTCTGGTGTGTAGCGGATGGCGTTATCGACTAGGTTCTTGACGATGGCGATCATGTCCAATTCGCTCGCCCACACTTCGGCGTCTTGCATGCCTTCAACACCGATGTCGATGTGCTTGGCCTCAGCCAGAGGCATCAGGTCTTCCAGCACACGGCGGTAAATGCCCTGAACGGATACCGGAGACTTTGGCGCATCAGTGGCGGCTTGCGCCTTGGCCAAGGTCAGAAGCTGATCCAGCAGGCTTCGGCCGCGCTCGATTCCTTGACGCAGTACGGCCAGCCGTTCGCGCGCCAGACTAGACATGTCCGCTTCCGCCAGTCGTTCCGCTTGCAGCGACATGGCGGTCAGCGGAGAACGCAGCTCGTGTGCAGCATCAGCCACAAAGCGGCGCTGGGAGTCCATAGACTGGCCGACGCGAGCGAGCAACCGATTGATCGCCACGGCGAATGGGCGGACTTCGACTGGAAGGTGCTGGTCTTCGACAGGGTGCAGTTCCTGCTCGGCACGCAGGTCGATTTCCTTGGAAAGTGCCGCAATAGGCCGAAACATCTTGCGCACCAGGTCGGCGACGATCAGCAGCAGCACGGGTACGAGGATCAGGAAGGGCATCACGGTACGCAGTGCGCCATCGCGGGCGATTTCATTGCGGAAGCCGGATTCCTGCGCTACGGCAATGTGTTCGCCGGCAGCCGTTGTCTTGACCAACACGCGGAAGGTTTCGCCGCCAACCTCCAGCGTGTGCAGCCCATCGACCAATGTTGTCGGGAGCGGGAATGTTCTTTCTGCATCCACGCCTACGGGAGATGAACTGGCTTCGCCCAAGCGCTGGACGATCACGCGTGATTCTTCATCGACATCTTTGGGGCGAACATCTGTCGTCGGCGGGGCCGGTGACAGGCGCTGCCGGTCCATAAGCTGCGCCACCTGGCGCAGAACGTCATCTTGTAGTTCGTGCGCTTCGTCGAAGGCGGATAGAAACGAGAAGACGCCCGCCACGATGGCCACCACAAGAATGGCTAGCGACAGGGTGAAGGACAGTTTGAGCTGAACCGATTCATTCAAGCGTTTTTTGAGACCATCCATCCAATCCCCCTGACGTTCTTGATGATCTCGCTGCCAAGCTTGCGTCGCAGCGCGTGAATCAGATATTCGATGGCATTGCTTTCGACCTCTTCTCCCCAGCCGTAGATACGATCCTCCAGCTCGCTGCGTGAGAGGATGGCTCCCGGCCGAACCAGCAAGGCTTGCAGCAGCGAGAACTCCCGGTTGGACAGTTGCACAGAGGAGCCACCATTAACGTTGGCCTCTTTCGTGGCCGGATCGAGCGACACCATGCCGTTGCTGAACACGGGCGCGGCGTTGCCTCCCTTGCGCCGCAAAACGGCGCGCATCCGGGCTAGTAGCTCCGCCATCTGAAAGGGCTTGGACACGTAGTCGTCAGCTCCGCCGTCCAGGCCGCGCAGTCGGTCATCCAGACCATCACGCGCCGTAATGATGAGCAAGGGGATCGGGTTGTCCTTGGCGCGAATGCTGGCCAGCACATCCAGTCCATCCTTGCCTGACAGACCTAGGTCGAGCAAAACCAGGTCATAGTGCTGGCAACCCAGTGTCGTGAGCGCTGTTTGCCCGTCCTTCACCCAATCAGCAGCGTAGGACGCATCCTTCAACGCGCCCTGGATAGCGTCACCGATCATAGGATCGTCTTCGACCAGCAATACCCTCATTTTTTATCATCCTGTGCTACGAGGTTTTCTGGTAGCACAGCTGTGCCATTAAAAATTCATGCAGGTAATGGCTACTTTTTAGAAGCCTCGATTTTTGCAAGCTGTCGCTGAGCCTGACGATCCCCATTGACGGCTTCAGCTTTGGTTTGCGCTACCGTTTCGGTCGCCTCTTGCAATGCGGCTTTCCCGGCATTGCTAATATTGACAACTACGGAAGGGGACGATTTAGGCGACGTAGCCTCTGTTGTTGAAGCTGTTGCTGTAGAGGAGGTCGTTTGCAATGCTGTCGGAAGAGCCTGTTCAACTTGGTTCTGCGGGACTGGCTTCTTGTCGGTTGCCACATAGTTAGTTTGCGCCGTGGCCGAACTAACGCCAACTGGATTTGCCGAAGAAATAGACATTTTCATTAACTCCAGAACGTGGATGTTACGGTTACAAGAGGGGGTTCCCTGCTCGTATCTTTACGTTATCGACAAAAATCAAAATATGTTGAATACCTCATGTCGGGCTAGTACCGAACTCATCGAAAGTTTTCAGTAGCTTTGCCACGGCAGCTTTGCAGTCAGCTTGGCTTGGCGTATCGGCGCGCAGGGCTGCCAACGCCTTGTCGATGGCTTTGTCGAGCACATGCCAATCGTCGGCAGCGCGCGGTTTCAGTCCCGCCTCGGCCGAATCCCAAGCCACCTCCAAATCCTTGATGCGCACCTTGGCAGTCGGCAGATCGCCCTTGTCCACGATGGCGGCCACGTCAGAGGCGATGCTGCGAAATGCGGTCAGGTCGCCCAGCTTGGAAGCAGTTTTGCCCGGCGATATCGTACTGGCGTTGGTCGCGGGGGCAGGTACGGCGCTCGTGCCACCTTGGTCGGCAGGCTTGGAACAGCCTGCGGCCAGGGCTACGAGCGCCACCGCCGATACGGTGGCTACAAGGCGTGCAATAGAGTGCTTATTGGGCATGATTTTTTCCTAGGAAATTGGGAAGAGGGTTACTCGGCGGCTTGGGCGGAGCGGCCTGCGTTCATGCCGAACTGCGCAACGGCCACCAGCATGACGATCACTGAGAGGAACAGGGCGCTGGTCCACATGGCCCCCATTCCGAGGCCACCGTAAGTCTTGGCTTGCGTCAGCAGGTCGCCGAGCGCAGCGCCGAAGGGACGGGTCAGGATGTAGCCGATCCAGAAGGTCAGCACGGCGTTGCCGCCCATGCGCCACGCGGCATAGGTGATGCCGATCAGTGCACCAAAGGCGACCGCACCCCAGGTAAAGCCCAGACCCAGCGCCTCGGTCGCCAGATCACCGGCAGCGGTGCCCAGCGCAAACGTGCAGAGGATGGCTGACCAATAGAACAATTCCCGGCTGCGCGTCACGATGTCGTGGATGGACAGAGTTCGTTCGACCTGATACCAGACAAAGAAGATCGCGGCGAGCGCTACGGCGAACACCGAGGTGCTGACGTAGAGGCTGACGCCCAGGCCATCGGTCAACAGGTCAGTGATCTGGGTACCGACCACGCTGACCAACACGACTGTTAGCCAGTAAATCCAAGGGGTGTAGCGGCGGGTACGCAGCTGCATGAACAGGGCGACTGCCAGCAACCCACCCATGACGGTGCGCGTCAAGCCCTGGCCAAAGCCCGCGTTGACCGCTAGGAAGTCGGCCCCTGTCTCGCCCACCGTCGTGGACATGATCTTGATGATCCAGAACGACAGCGTGACTTCAGGGACTTTGTTGAGCCAGTCGCTTGCTCTGACCGTGGGCAAATTGTTCATGGTGTTCTCCTGCCGGGGTAAAAGGGATTGCCGCCAGTCTGACCAGGCAGACTTAGCCCACCCATAGGCTCACTCGCGCACCCATCCCAGCGCGATCAACCTGCCGAACAGCAAGCAATGGATACGGGTCACTAGTCGGTAGATTGGCCCCAGATACCAGCGTGCTTCGTGTAACGTCAGCACGGCGCTGAACGCTGCGACCGCAATGGCACCAAGCATGTCGAGCGGGAAGTGAACCCCTAGGTAGATGCGTGACCAGGCGATGGGGAGGCCAAGCAGTGCCAAAGTGACGCCCACACTTCGCGTTTCTCTCTGTAGCAGAAGGCTGAAGGCAACCGACCACCACAGCGTCAGGTGATCGCTGGGGAATGACGAGTCGGCAACATGGGAAATGAGCGTATGACCCAGACCGATCATGAAAGGCCGGGGATGCGACCAAGCCAAGCCGATGATTTGGTTGGTCAGTAGCCCAAGCAGGCCGGACGCGGTAGCGACGAGCAGCGCTTTGCGAGTGTTTTCGTTGCCGCGCAGCCAGCCGATGCCGATCAGGATCGGGACGGCCCAGATGAGCCATTCCGCAAAGAAGGTGGCCAGCGTCACCACCAGAGCATTCGGGTGTTCAGGCGCGTTGAGCCACAGGAAGAATGTTTGGTTGAGGTGTTCCATGAAGTCTCCGGGCCGGATCGCGCGTGACGCAGCGATCCGGCCACACTGGCAGGCGGTCAGTCTTGCTTGTCGTGGTCGTCATCGTGATCCGCCTTGTCCTCGGCAGACGAGATGACGGTGCCTTTGCCGGCATCGACCCGGACATCGAAGACCTTGGCCCCGCTGACGACTTCCACGTCATAGACCCAGCCTTGCTTCGAGTTTTCGTACTCGGCGCGCGATGCCTTGCCATTGGCGTGCTGCTCGGCAACGGTGATGGCCTGGGTGAGCGGAATCTTGGCCTTGGTGATCGCCAGGGCGTCGTTTTCCATGCCACCCTTGGCGGCGTAGGCAACAGCGCCAGTCGTAGCAATGGCGATGGCCAGCAGGGAAAGTTTGGTGTAGCGGTACATGATGCTTCTCCAGAAGAGTGCAGGGATTTGCACGGTGGAGAATTTACGCAGGCAGACTTAGCTCGCACTGAGCCGAGCTGTTTTTGCGCTTACGGGCATAGTGCTATCGACTTCTGACGCCTCGTGCAATCGTCTTCTGAAAGTGACAAAATAGATTGCTATTTAATTTTTTGCCCTGCTACTATACAATTGGATCATTGAAGTATACCCAAGATAGCCATCCATGAACGTTGCCCGTATCTATCTGCGCGTTAGCACCGACGAGCAGGATTTGACCAGGCAGGCCCACATCGAGGCCAATGCCAGAGCAGCCGGCTACTACATTGCCAGCGTCTACCGTGAAACCGCGTCAGGCGCTCGCGCCGACCGCCCGGAGCTGTTGCGCATGATTGCCGACCTGCAACCCGGCGAGGTCGTGATTGCCGAGCGCATCGACCGCATCAGCCGCTTGCCGCTGGCGGAAGCCGAAAAGCTGGTGGCCACGATCAAGGCAAAGGGCGCACGGCTGGCCGTGCCGGGTGTCGTGGATCTGTCAGAGCTGGCCAAGGACGCTGAAGGCACGGCAAAGATCGTACTGGAGGCCGTTCAAGACATGCTTTTAAAGCTGGCCCTGCAGATGGCACACGACGACTATGAGACGCGTCGTGAGCGTCAGCGCCAAGGCATCGAGCTGGCTAGGGACGCGGGGAAGTACCGGGGACGACGGCCAGACACTGATATTCACGAACGGATATTGAAGCTGCGCAGCGCCGGCACGTCGATTGCCGAGACTGCCAGGCTGGCCGGGTGCAGCACGAGCCAGGTCAAGCGGATCTGCCGAGAAGCAAAAAAGGACGCCAAAACGGGCGTATGATGATTGCGCCGCCAAGGGTGCGCTAACACCCTGGGCGACGACTTCCACGCAACACTGAATGGAGCAGTGACACATGGCAACACAAGATTCTAAGGCATTTGGGGGAGAGCAGGGCGATCTGTTCGTTTGTGACATCGCCAACTGGCCGGTGAAAGATGACATCGCCAGCATGGAGATCCCGCTGTTCAGCCTGAAAAAAAACAAGGACGTGGAGGTGCGGGAGTACCGCCGTGGCAACAAGACATTGCGCGTCATTCCGTCCACCGTTGGGGCCGCTACCGTTTTTGACAAGGATCTACTGATCTACGTCGCCTCTCAGATTGTGGAGGGGATGAAGCAGGGCCGGCAGGTTTCCCGCACCGTGCAGGTTGATAGCTACGATTTTTTGGTGGCCACCGCCCGAAGCGATGGCGCGGCATCGTTTGATCGTCTAGTTGATATGCTGCGCCGGCTGCGCGGCACCACGATTGAAACCAACATTGAGACGGGCGGCGAGCGACAGCTTGAAGGCTTCGCCATGATCGAGAGCTACAAGGTCATCGAAACCACGCGGAACAAGAAGGGGGCCACGCGCTTTTCTGTGACGGTTTCCGAATGGCTGTACAACGGCCTGCTGAAATATGAGGTATTGACGCTCGACCCCGGCTATTTCCGCTTGGGTAGACCCATCGAGCGCCGGCTGTATGAGATTGCCCGCAAACATTGCGGCGACCAGCCGTATTGGAAGCTCAACATTGACCTGCTGGCCGAAAAGATCGGCATTTCCCGGCCACGCCGGCAGTTTCGCGGCGAACTACGCGAGGTCATTCAGGTGGATTCTCTGCCGGAATACCGGCTGGCACTGGATACCTCTACCGACCCCGATTCGGTCGTGTTCTACACCCGGAACAGCCACAAGCTGGCCAAGTACCTGATGGAGAACCCCGAGAAAGCGGTATGGTTCGGGACGCTCGAAAAGTACGCCAAACCGTCTATCACGGACGGTTGAAGAAAAAGCAGAAGGGGCGGCGACGCCCCTTTTACCGTCTATCGCGGACGTTTTTACCGTCTATCGCGGACGGTGGATAAGTGCCAATAACCTAGCATTGGCAAGGGTTTCAAGGACATGCAAGTAAAAGCGCAATGAATTTTGCCGAAAATGGTCTATCAGACGGCTACCGTCTATCACGGACGTTTCACCGTCTATCGCGGACGCTTTTACGAGTTATCCACAGAAAATGTCACGCTACCGTCTATCGCGGACGTTTTTACCGTCTATCGCGGACGTTTCGAACCGTCTATCGCGGACGCCATTTACCGTCTATCGCGGACGCTAATCGACTGGAAAACCAAGCCAGCCGCGGGTTTCAAAATCTTTAACACGCGCGCGCGTTTAACTATTTTTATTTAACGTTTTAACCCAACCAGCGGGCGAAAACGCCCGCTCCGCCTCTTGGGGGGGAGACAAGCTCCCCCCCGCCGGCTCCTCCGGCCTTCGGCCTGCGCCCGCGCCTTTGGCGCTCCCCGCCCGGCATCCCCCATGAAGTGAGCGGCCATAGGCCGCAACCGCCCGCCCTCAGTGTGGCCGCTTGCGGCCACGGCGGGCCTGCCGCCCCAGGACACACCTTCCAATCTGCAAGGGAAAGACAACACCAATGATGAGTGCCGCAAGCGGCACACCCCTGGCCGGCCTCGTTGGGCCGTCCAGATCGGCAGATGCAGGGCCAGCCCTGCACCCGCACTCGCCGTGAGGCATCTGCCGGGGGGTGGTTTTCCACCCCCCGGCAGAGCCGGGAGTGTATAGGTCGGTTCTGGCATCAAGGGACTTTCGCGGCATAAACGGGCCGATAAAACTGGCCCATTTATTCCACGGTTCCCTTGACCCCAGTCCCTCCCGGGATTGCTGGCGTTCTACTTCGCCGCTCGAGGGCGGGTCTTTGTGGTTAATGGCAAACGCTGGGCCAGAGCACCAGCACCAGGAACAGCAGGACTTTCATCCACCAGGGCATATCGCATTCCCCTTGTACGTCAATCGGAAACCTCCGGCTCGTACACAACCGTTGTCATGTGATGTGCAACATGGAGCGATACGCCGTTACTGGGTATAGGCATGGACGGGATGCATGATGGGTGTGTCCCGCACTCTTCTGAAAACCCGAGGGCATCGCCCCGTCCTATCTGCTGGCCAAGCCGCAGCATGGCACCGCTGGCGCACGTTCGGCCTTGCCGCCGACCATCCACCCGTCCGCACCCCTTAAAAACGCTCTGAGGGCTGTTTCCGTGGTTTTCCCACGCTGGCGACCACGCCCCGGCCTGCCGGATAACATCTGGGTGTTGCGTAAAAGATAACGAATAACAAATAACGTTACTGTTATTTGTTATTCGTTACGTTATGCGTTATTATTAAGGTATCGAAACGCACCGGGGAAAACCCAGCATGGAAGCCAAAAAAACGCTTGTCTCGTTCGAGTCCGTCGCTGCTGCTGCTGAATCGTTGGCTGCTGGTGGCCAGCGCCCCAGCGTTCGCGCCATCATCGCCGTGCTGGGTGGCGGTAGCCCCAATGCCGTCTTGCCGCACTTGCAGGCATGGAAGGCTGCTCGCCCCAGCGTGAAGGCCGCAGACGTGACCCTTGACCCGCGTATTGCCGCCATCCTGGCCGAGCAGATCAGCAGCGCTGTGGCCGATGCCACCCGCGCTGCCGAGGCCCGTGCAGCGGATCTGGAAGCCGACTCGGAAGCCGTGGCCGAGGCTGGCCGTCTGGCCGAAGCCCGCGCCGAGGAGTTGGCTGCCGAACTCGACCAGGTGCAGAACGACAATCACCAGCTGACCGGCCAGCTGGACGCCCTGCACCGTGAAATCGAACAGGTGAAGAAGGATGCCGCCGCCCAGGTGCAGGAGGCCCGCGCAGACACGCAGCACGAGCGTGAGGCCGCTGAACAAGCCCGTCAGGCGCTGGCCCGTGCCGAGCTGCGGCTGGAGGCGATGCCGGCGCTGCAGGAGCAGTTGGAGGCCCTGCGTGGCCAATTGGAGGCTGAGCGCAGCGCCCGCGCTGCTGCCGAGCAAACCGCCGCCGTGGCCACGGCCGAGCGTAGCCAGCTACAGGTGGCCCTCGATCGCGCCGAGCAGTTGCAGGCCGAGCAGCGCCGCGAGCTGGGTGAGATCCGTGCCGAACTGAAAGTCGAGGCCTCCGGCCGAGCATCTGCTGAGCGAGCTGCCGCTGTTGCTACCGCTCAGTTGGCGGCGCACCAGGAGAAGCTGGCGAATATCACCGCCAAGAAGCCGGTCGGCGATAAGGAGGCGGGCAATGTGGGCTAGGTTGATGTGCTGGCTGTACGGCCACGATTGGGAAGATTGGCATGAAACCAAGCTCTATATGGATCTGCAGCGCTGGCGTACCCGCGACTGCCGACGCTGCCGGAAGCACGCGCACGAATACTTGGATTTCCACACAGGGAAGTGAGGCCACATGTCACCAGATGAAAAGAGGCGCCCGCTAACGCTGATGATCCTGGTCACAGTGGCCTACTTGGTGACCGAAATCATTTACAACGTCGGCCTGGTTCGAATGCTCTCCTCCCCGGGGTTGTCCAGTGAGTCGATCCATGGCATGGAAGTTGTTGGAAAAACCCTGGCGTCGATTGGCATTACCCTAGCTCTAAGTCGACTCGTCCCGTTGGGGCGGATTTGGCGATATGTGGCACTCATTGCACTGATTTACTGGGGACTGGGTGTGCTGATCGATCACGAGATTGATCAGCTACCTGAGGAGACTAGGCAGACCGGACATTGGCTAGGGCTATACCGCGTGGCCCTTCTGGAGGGAAAAAACCAAGCCCCGGAATGGCGCCATGACGGCCAGGAGCTGACGCTCGAGCAGCGGTTGGTTGCGGCCAACATGGCATTGTTGCTGTACGGTGAGCGCACGGCCGTCGAGCCGGTCGTGCGGCAGTTCGTCACGGAACGTGTTGCCGAGAAGTTCTCGGCGATCACGCTGCAACCGTCGTTGGAGCGGTTTTGGCCGACCTACAATCGGATATCGACTCAGCTGTATCCTCATTGGCTGCGCTATCGCCAACATGTGCAGCGGTTTGAGCACCGGACACCAGGCACCGCTGAATTTGTTACCCGCATGGAGCACAACGCCTGGGTAGGTCTCAAACTGAGATCGTATGGTGACACGAAGCTGTTTGAGGGAAACGCTGCCCTAGGTTTAACACCTGTTTTTGCGCGCGACATTCCGCCCTTTCTTTCCCATGAGCAGCTTAAGCAGCATTTCCGCCTCCTGCTTGAACAGGGAAAGGGCCGGGTAATATCTGTCTACCTGCCTGGCTCATCGGCCGGCACCGATTTATCCCGGGATCTAGCGTTGAGCGTGTTTGTCCCTCCGGTTTCCATGTCGTTGAGCCTGCTGTCGATCAGCCTGAACCTCGCCGTGCTGGCCTCGCTGTTCGTCGCCTGGGCTCTAGCCGGGATAAGGCACAGCAACAGAGCTGTCATGGTGGTGCTCGACAGGTTGCCGCTTCTAACGATGGTGAGCGTGCTGGTTGTCCTGTTCTGGAGGAGCGATTTACCATTTTCGGGCGAATCGCCCTTCCAGCGAACGGCTGTTGCTGCCGAGCAGCACGGGGTGTGGGCGCAGATCTGGGTGTGGGCGATTGCCCACGAGCCTTTGCTGTTGCAATCGGTCGGGCAGCTGCATTTCGTACGTTCTGCGAGCGATAGGCTACCTGCACTTGGACGACCGTTTAAGTCTAGCGAAGGGGTGGTTGGTGTTGTGGCTCGATAATATAGCGGATCGAGTTGCCCGAGAGGATCTCACTCCCAGGCAACTTGACCACGAATTACTCATTTACTCATTTGTGTGTAAGAGTAATTAATCATTTGTGAGTTGGGCAACGTATTCGGTCAATAGCTCCTTCACCGTTTTACCTTGGCGTGCTGCATAGATTTTTAGTTTTGTGTGCTCTTCGGCAGGCAGATCAAAATTGACCCGTTTTGTTGCCGGCGTATCAGCCAGGCTGGCAAGGGTCGCCGCTTTATTCTTCGCTGCGCTCGGGCGTCCTGCAGACAGAGTGGTTTGCTTTGTACTCATTTGCGCATTACCTCATAAACTTAAATGAGTTTGTTCTTAATTTCGTTTGCTAGAGCTCGAATCTCAGCGGCCGCATCGCCGGTCGGCTCGCTGTCTAGTACTGTCGTACCGATGGCTGCTGTCCCAGGGTAACTCACCCGCTGGGTGATGCGAGACTCCAAAACGGGCAGCTCATAGCCAGCCAACGCTTCAGCGACCTCAGCCCCGACTTTGGTGCCCTTGATCGCCCGTGACACGACAAACGCGGCCTGAAGCTTCCCGTCGGTCACCTCAATACGCTGCTTCACCAGTTCTACCAAGTCAGCGGCAGCCCAGATGTCATATGGCGATGGCTGAACCGGAATTAAAATGAAGGAGGCGGCCTTAATCGCGGACACGGCCAAGTCTGCCGCCTGGGGTGCGCCATCGATCACAACGAAGTCCTTACGGGCCACGTGTTTCAGATCACGTTCGATGGTTGGTCGGTCGATGCCGACCACCGTTAATGGCTGTTCCTCACGCACTGCGGCCCAGTCTCGGGCGCTACCCTGTGGGTCGGAATCGATAAGCAGGACATCTGCGCCATCCAGTTGAAGGGCTCGGGCTAGATGGGTAGCGATAGTCGTTTTTCCTGAACCGCCCTTCTGATTCAGAACCGCAATGACGTGCATAAAAACTCCTTTGAGTGGATGAGTTCTTACTCATTGTACCACTTCAAAAACTCATATGAGTAAATAAGTTTATGCGTGCTTACGTGGTTTGAGGAAACATGATGCCTAAAGGGTTTTCGTCTCCTTGGATACACGCGGTGCTGCTGCACCGCTTATACCGGGCCTGCTGGCCCTCCCCCTGCACGCCCGGCTGCTGCCGGGCTACCATTGCTGTATCCGTGATTGGTAACAACAAATACAAGAGGGGCGGACTTGCAACATTTTCTTCCTGCCCCCTGTGCTGCAGAGCCGGTCAGAGGTTCGTGAGCGCTTTCCTTTCCTCCCACAGCTTCTGAACATATGGATCCGACACGCAGTAGCTGCCATGTCCGCTCCGCATTACCAGGTTATCCGCATGCAGGATGTTGAGGATTTGTTGCACCTCGCCGGTGGTCACTTCCATCCCCAGTTCTGCCTGGTAGCTGGCCAGCGCTTCAGCCGAGTACAGCCCCTTCACGCCGGCCCGGCTTTTCGCGATGCGATCGAACACCACCATGGCCAGACTGCCGAGCTGCTCGAGCTTGCTGATCTCGACATCGGCCAGTGACGACTTCAGCGTCTGAGTGATGATCGGGAAAAACTCGTCCGCATTCTGCCCGGGCTGTAGCTGGATCACCTGCCGCAACGCCTTCATCAACTCTTCCGGCCGGTGCCCCAACATCTCGAAGCCGGCGGCCATCACGTCAAGCGACGGCAGGTTCGGGTAGTTCGCCTCTTCCAGCCGCTGGCGGAGAAACTCGACGTAATCGCGACCCAGCAGCGGGAAGTCCACCGAGCTGGCGCCCAGGAAAGCCTGGTTGCGGTTGATCACCAGCTCTTGCACTTTGGCCCGGTGCGAGCCTGTGCCGATGAACAGGAAATGACCTGGTGTGCCCGCCCGGCCGTTGACGGCATCGCGGGCTGCCTTCATCGCGGTCAGCATCTGGTTGCCCTCATCGGTACTGATGGCGTGCTGCACCTCATCCACGATGACCACCACGTCCGTTTGTGCCTGGTCGATCACTTGGCAGAAAGCGTCCGCTAGCGTGGTTCCTTGTTCGGTGCCCAGGCTGTCCAGATTGATGCCCAGCTTGAACCCGGCGGCGCCCAGATCGATGCCCTTCAAGCGCTTGAGCTTGCCCAGAAGGGACGAACCGGGGTTCTCAAGCTCCTGCAGCTTGGCCTTGATGGCGTTGTGCACCAGCGTGGCGGGGTTGGCCTGGGGATCGGACCAGAGGTCCACATAGATCACGATGGCGCCGCGTTCTTCCAGGATGGGGATCAGGTCCTGCTTCAGGAACGTGGTCTTGCCGGTCCTGCGCTGGCCAGAGAGAAACAGGCCTGATCGCAGGTTGGCATCCAGGATCCCTGGGCTGAGCAGTTGCCCGGCCATCTGGTTTGCCAAGTGGGCACGGCTGAAAAACGTCGAGGCACTCATCGCGGTTATCCGGTGGTTATTCAAAATTATGGGAATTCAATAATTATTATTATCCCATAAAATCGAGTAAACAAGTGCAACGCTCCGCGGTCGCGGTTGTGCCCGTCCGATATGGTGCCAGCCGGCTGGCTGGCTAGTGGTCGGCACCGCTCCGGTGAACTCGCCTCTGCTCGGTACGGTTTGTTGTTTCGACAGTGTCCAACACCTCTCTACAGGATGGCGGACAGTTGTCGTTTCCATCCATGTTTACGCCGGTGTGGATCTGTGTACCTCAGAGGTCTTCGCTGTCTGGGGCGATATAGAACGATGAGGCATGTTGCTTTCGTTCCTGTCGAGTTGCCTGAGCGTTTTTCAAGCCGGACTCAGCTTGATGTTCTGTCTGTGTCCTACTCGTTTCCAATGCTGTTTCAACACGTGTTTCAAGTGGTGTTTTCTTTTTTGCTCTAACACGGTTTCTTTTCGATGCACGAGCACGTGATAAATATGTGCTTAAAGTTGTGGCTGATATTTCGATTCCTCGTTTACACAATGTGTCTGCGATCTGCTCAAGGGTGTAGTTTTTTTCTGATTGAAGCTTCGTTATCTCGTCCATGAGAAAACAAATTGCACTCTGCTTTGAAAACTTCTCCAGCGCGGGTAGCTTCTCGAGTTCCGCTGAAATTTTCCTAACCGTTTCTAATGTGTATCCCATGATGTTTGCCTGTGTGTTTACCTGATGAGTTAATGTGTGAGAAGCCGTGTTTTGATGATGCGTTTTTGGTGTTTCTCCACGCTCTATTCTCATTGATTTTTTGATGTTTTGCTTGCTATGTCAATTTTGTATTGATAGGGTATTCGGAGCTGAGATTTAAACTAAGGACAGGGTAGGATTTGTAATACCGCCGCAAAGCGGCGTTATTACAACCGGCAGCACAGCGGTCGTTTCACTCCCTCGCGCAGCCTACCTTCCTGCTCAGGGCTCCGCCCCGAGACCCCGACACTGAGTTAAAAGGCCTGAATAATGAGCAAGAGTGAAAATCGGAAACTTAGTGGAACCCTGCCCCCGGTCCGCTGTAGTTCAGAAGCAGAAGGTTTGGTCAGACAAAAGGCTGCAGACTGCGGTATGGGAGTGGGCCCGTTTATGCTGGCCTGCGCTCTCGGCCGACAGACGCGCAGCAAGGTGGATGAACATGTGATCAACGAGCTGCGCCGTCTGGGCGGCTTACAGAAGCATTTGTTCAACCAAGGAGGAGGGGTGTTGTCGAAGGAGTATTCGCAGGTGCTGGTCGAGATCACCAAGGCGATCGGCAGGATCGTCCGGCCGGATGCGGGTGCCGAATGATCGCCAAAATCCCCGATAAGCGACGCGATGGCGGCAGCAACTTCGCCGAGCTGATCGCCTACATGATCGAGCGTGATGCCGACAAGGACACACACCACCTCGAGCTCGAACAGCTCGAGCGCCGCCGATACGACGAAATCCTTGAAGCGGCTCGCAGTTACTTGCGAGCAACAGACGATAATCTGGCCGCTATCGAACGGCTTGAGGCCATCGATGCTGCTGCTGTGCGTCGCCGCGTTGCAGGTCCTGGACAACTGGTTGATTCCGCGGGGGCATGGCATGGTCCTCATGCGGTAATTGGGGGCACAGAACACGACGATTCCCATCAGGGACGCCTCGCCGCGGCGCAATCCCATCTTGCGGCCGCAGCAGAGCACCTTGAGCAGTTCGGACCATTGGATGGTTTCTTCCAGGCACGCGCACGAGCCCGCCGGGCCAGCATTGCGTTTCATGTCGCTGCCCAACGAGGACAGAGCAGCCAGGAGGAACGAGAGGTCCTTGATGACCTCCTCAGCGGGCGACTCGTCGGTGACGCCCTGCGGGTACGAACATCGTCCGGGGGCGTGTGCCAGCACAACTGCCTGACCCTGGCTACGGCCGCGGCAGAAATGGATGCCGTGGCGGTGCAAAACACGCGGGTGAAGGATGCGCTGTACCACGCCATCCTGTCCTGGCCGAGCGGCGAACAGCCGACTGACGATGAGGCCTTCGAGAGCGGGCTGCACGCCATCCGTGCGGTCGGCATGGGCGAGCATCAGTATGTGTTCGCCATTCATCGCGACACCGGCAACGTTCATCTGCACATCGCGGTAAACCGGGTCAACCCCGACACCTTCAAAGCTGTCTACCCAGACCGCGACTACTACAAGCTCGACTATGCGATGCGCGAGCTCGAACTGCGGTTTGGCTGGAAGCACGACACCGGCCCGTATGCGGTACATCAGCGCGACGGCAAACCGGTGATCGACTGGACGAGTAACAACCAGAACACCAAGGGAAAAATCCCGACGGCTGCGCGCGACATGGAGGTACATGCTGACCACGAGAGCCTGTTCAGCTATGCGCGCGCGGCGCCGCTGGTCACCATCAAGGCCGCGCTCAAGAACCCGGCGCTGACCTGGTCACAGTTGCACCAGGCGCTGGCCAAGCATGGGCTGGAGATCCGCGAGAAGGGGCAAGGCTTCGCAATCTATGATCGGCTGGATCCATTAACCACGCCGATCAAGGCTAGCGACATGCACGAGCAGTTGTCGAAGTCACGGCTGGTGAAAAAGCTTGGCCCTTTTGAGGCCCCGCCACAGCCGGTGCCGGCCGAGGCCCACTATGACAAGTACCAGCCGCCGAAGCGCGCCCCCCACATGCGCGAGGTTCGTAGGGAGGCACGAGCGAAGGGGCGAAAAAGCCTGCGCGAGCGGTATGCGCGATACCGGCACGCATTCATTTACCGGCGTCTGGATCCAGCTGGCGTTCGTGCTCGTTTTCAGACACTACGGGATGAGGCCAGAAAACGGCGCTTGATCGTGCGCAGCTCGATCCCCGAGGCGGCACAGCGCAGGCTTCTCTATAGCGTGATCGCGTTCGAGACCATGGTGGCCAAGGACCGACTCAAAAGGGAAGTGCGGGTGGAGCGTGCGTCGCTGCACGCGGATCCGACCAACCGGCGGCTCAATTATCGGCAGTGGGTTGCCCAGCAGGCGATGGGCGGGGACGAAGCGGCGATCGTGCAATTGAACGGTTGGCGTTACTCCTCTGGTCGCCAGATTCTAGCCGTCATTAAGGACGCCGGCGGCGGTGATGGTATTCGGGCGATCGAACTGAGCGATCCGAAGGTGGCACAGCTGCAGCATGGAATTGGTTTTCATGTGCGGGGGGATGGTGCAATCGTGTACCGGCGCGACGATGACGCTACAGGGTTTATCGACCACGGCCCGTTTCTGCAGGTGACGGCGCCGGCGGATACGGAGATCTTGTTGGCGGCACTCCAGCATGCCGCTGAGAAGTTCGGCGGGGCATTTGAATTGACCGGCAGCGAGGCGTTCAAAGCGAGGGCAATTCAGCTGCTGGCCGAGGCCAGGGTGCAGGTGGTATTGACCAGCAAGCCACAGGAGGCCGAACTTAGAGAGGCGCGGCAGCAGAACCGGATCGGCCGTAGAACCCACCGGCTAAGATAGTCCCAGATGGGGTGCGTGAGAAAAACCCGCCATATGGCGGGTTTCTGTTGAGCAGGTCTGTATCTATGACCGGATACCGTTCTGGTTCTGCCGCTCGCTCCCGGGCTTGGGTTGTGTGGGCTTATTCGTGAAGGCATGGCGATCGAAATTGCCGATGAATGCCATCACGGCCTGACGCATCTTGTCGTTGTCGTCGCGACCGAGCGTGCCATGGATGTGGCCTCCCACCCAGTTGATGACCTGGTCTGGCACCAGGTAGATCAAGTTGAAGGCAGTGTGGATCAGGTTGGTCGCCATGGACAGGTAGATGAACAGGTAAAACAGCACGCTCACCATACCTGTGATCGAGTCAAACTGTGCGTTGGCCACGGCGATACCGAACAATCCGTTGAGCAGCGTGCCGCCGGCGATGACAATCGCACCGCCCAGGAAAAAACCCATCACCATCAGCAGCGGCCGCAGCATCGCGTTCAGCAGGAAGACGTAGCCGTGTGCCGATCGATCGCCCATGCCGTCCCCTTGTGCGCCGAGGTGAGTGAAGGCCCACAGCGGCGTTGCCATCACTCCTTCGCCCACAACTGCCATCCAGTTGATCGCGGCGCCGAACCAGATGATGAACGGCACCATCGGGATATAAGTGCTCAGCATGCCGCCGATCAGCAGCAGCAACAGGATCAGCGGCACCAGGAACGGCGCGACACCATCGGCAACACCCTGCATCACATCGCGCGCGCCGGTGGTGAGGTTCAGCGCAGAGGAGGCCAGGCCGATGATGCTACCTCCGTTGGTCACACTGGTCACGACCTTGAGGCCGGTATAGCCGGCGATACCGGCCTCCGCGATTCCCAGCGTATAGTCGCCGATGTTCTTCATCTTGATCAGCGGGTTCACCTGGCCGTTCTGGCCGGCAAACGCATTGACGTTCACCAGCGCATTGACCAGGCGTTGGCCCGGGGCCTTGAACCAGGAGCCGATCACCTGCGCCGGATCTGTTGCTGAACGGGCCTTGCTCTGCTGGTCGCCGGAGTTGTCTAGGGCAGCCGCGTGCGAGGTCGACGCCTGCTGGGCCCGGAACGCCTCAAGTGCGGCATCGTACACCGACAGCATGGCCGGATCGCCGCCGGCCGACGCGCCGTAAGTGTGTGCGGTGGCAGCCGCCGCGTCGGACAACTTGGTGTTGGCCTGGGCGAAGGTCTGGTACCAAGCTCCCAAAGTGAGCCAGCCGCCTTGCTGGATCGCGCCGGCGAGCTTGTCGGCCAAGGCTGATAGCTCGCCCTGTTTGGTGCCGATCGCAGCGTTGACCGTGTTTTCGTATTGCTGTGCGGCAGACTGGATCGCCAGCTCGGCGTCGGGTAGCGCGGCGCCGCTGGTCTGGCGTTGCACCACCGCGTTGACGAACTGCTGAGCCGCCGGGTTCAGTGTTGCCTGTAGTTGCTGCAGGGCAGTCAGGTGCGCCTGGCGGACGGCTGAGGTGTCAATGGTCGGGCCGAACCAGTTGGTGGACTGCGCCTGTGGCGCGAAATCGGAGTTGAGATCCGCTCCGCCGCATACAAAGCTCGCGTTCTGGAGCGCAAAGCCGCTATTGGTTGCGCGCTGCTGCACAAAACTGTCCTCTGGTAGCAGTGCACCATTGGCCTGTGCCTGTGCCAGGCCGGCGTTGATGCTGTGCATGCACAGGTCGGACTCGAACACGTTACGCGCCAGGCGTACTGTGCTGGGCGCGACCGGCTGCATTACCATGGATTTGCCGTCACGGAACGCCACGATCGCCGCATCTGTGGCCAGGTTGCCGCTGCCCACGCCTACGCTGGCCGCGGACCAAAGCAGCAGCAGCTGAGCGACGCACCAGCCGTTGGCAGTTGGGAACAGCGAGCACATGCCGAATACGATCCGGACCGGCTGCCAGAATGTGTGCTGGGCCCGGTCGAACACGCTGCCATCGTGCGCGGTTTGCGCGGTTTTCCTGAACAGCTGATAGCCGACGAACAGGCCGGCAATCACCATGATGATGCCGTTGGATACCTGAAAAATGCTTGCCAGTACAGTGTCGCCGCCGCCGTCTGTAGCCAGCGGATTGTTTACCACGTTGCCGTAGATGGTGACGAGCGCTTCGCGCGACTTGTCGCCGGCGCGCTGTGCGGCCTCCGTGATCAGGCCCATGTCGGCAGCCCGGATGGCCAGCGACCACAGCATGAGGACGAAGCCCATCAATCGCCGAGTCTTCATATTGACCCCTTCAGAAATGAGAGCCGCCCTCGAGGGGGCGGCAGAACGTTACTGCTGCGGCAGTGCTTGTGGTGTCATGCCGCGATCACGCTGCAGCTTGAGGTTGTAAGCGTCCTGCGGGTTTTTCCAGTCGCCCTGCTGGTAGCGTCGGTTGTTGAACTCTTGCCCAGCTGCTCCTGGCACATTACCCGGGCTGGCCTGCGTGTAGCTCTGCCGTACGGCCGGCGTCGGGTCCCAGGCTGAGCCGGAGGTGGGGGCGTTGAGCACGCCATTGTTTATGTTCCCGAGGAAGCCATTCTGGGTTGTGGTAAGGGGCACGCCTGCATTGCCGCTGACAGCCATCGACAGGCCGGCGTAGAGGCCCGCGCCGGCGACGGCATACGCCGTTGCGCCCCAGGTGGCGCCGGCACCAAGTGCGGCTCCCGAGCCTGCAGTCATCCCCGCCACGCCCGTCAACGCGAACCCACCCGCCCACGCCAGTGCGAATGAGATGATGATGAATGAAATGAAACCCAAGCCAGACTTTGTTTCCTCATGGTTGAAGGCGTGGTACTCGGAGGTATTCAGATCGCCCTTGTTCCAGTCAACGAAGTTGGCGCCGGCGTCCACCACCAGGTCACGTGGGCACGGATTGTTAGCGTCACTGGCGATCACGCAGTAGGAGGCGCTCAGCGATGTGCCGCCGCGGCCGTAGGCGGTGCCCATATACCAGTGCGGTTTCACATACGCATCCAAGTACGTCGTTGTTTTCTTCACGAAAATGTTCCCATCTTCGCGTGTCCCTTGGTTGATGCGCGTTTCAGCCACCCCCACCATCGCGTTGTCACTACGATAAAACTTCATAGCCATCCCCACTGCTGCAAAAAACGCGCTCGGGTTCAGGTTGCGCCATTCATCACACACGGGGTTGCTGTTCGGGAAGCGGTCCCAAGGCTCGTGCCAGTTGTCGTTTTTGGAGCCGGTGTAGTTCACTCCAACGCAAGAACGGTCGGCGTAAAAAGCCCAGAATGGGTTTGCGCCCCGGAAGTTGCCGGGTACGGGTGTTCCGTCGCCATAGCGGTTGCGCGCCCACTTACTACCGTCCTTGGGTGCCCAGGAGCGGATCTGGAGCTCTACGCCACCACTTGGCAGCCGGCGGAGCGTAACCACATCGATGCGGCCGGTAGCGCTCTCCGGGTGATACCGCGCATAGATCTGCGGTTTGGCCGCGTAGGTCGCGTAGAGGCTGTCAGCCAACTGGCTAGGCGGAATTTGGGCGATCAGTGCCCCCAAGTCGTTGCGTGTGTAGCGGATGTCGCCCTGGAGCATGTAGATCGCTTGCCGGTATTGCGCCTCGGAGATGCCGGCGCGCGCGATCGGGGCCCACATCGTCATGGCCAGATAGAACAGCAGCGTGATGCTGCTGATCGGGCGTAGCAATTTTCTGAGAAACGGCATGGCTCTTTTCCCTTCGTGTTGTTGGCTGGAGGTTTAGGGCTGGTGATCGAGCCACCAGGCCGCGTTTTCGCGGCGAAGTTTGGGGCCGTCCGCACTGTGGTCGCAGACTACGTCGCCAGACTCGTAACGGAACCCGCCCTTCCAGTAGCAGCCGCCCGGCTTGTCATCATTCCATTTGGTGACCAGGCGGATTTCGCCGTATTCCTTCTCGGAGGCGGGATAAATCCACTCGATGATGTCCCCCACTTCAAA
Source organism: Chromobacterium aquaticum (assembly GCF_021129195.1). Classification (GTDB taxonomy): domain Bacteria; phylum Pseudomonadota; class Gammaproteobacteria; order Burkholderiales; family Chromobacteriaceae; genus Chromobacterium; species Chromobacterium aquaticum. The sequence goes on from NZ_JAJOHW010000115.1 coordinate 25,405, forward strand.
CATTCCTGGCTGGGCGAAAGAGCCTGCCCATTGCCATCCATCAACGGTGCCGTAGTGCCGCAGGACCTTGATAAGGTCCTGGCCCTTTGGGATGTCCTGCCCGGACATCTTCTTGAACTCGACAGCAGTGTTCTTAACGACTTTGGGGTTGTTCACTGACGTGACGATGCCTAGGTATGTTGTACCCGTTAGGCTTGCGTCGTATGGCACCGCCGAGACGCACCCGGACAGCAGCGAGATTGGGAGCGCGGCAAGCAGCACTGCGCGAGCGATTTTGCGGATAGAGTTCTGCATGGTTGAGTCCTCGGATTAGGCGTTTTGTTTGGGTTTGGTCCAGGCAGTCGATTGCCAGGAGACGTGGGGGCAGTACTCGTCGAAGTCGACCCAGAGGACGACTGACTCGCTGAAGTCGATTGCCATGCCTTTGGCGAAGCGCACCACGAACATGTCGTCGTACGGCCAGCCGATCAGGCGTGCATAGCCTTCTAGCGTTGGGTTCCATGAACCATCGAGACGGATGAAGCGGCCATCAGCACGGATGCTGCCTGCGAGGCCTTCTGGGAGGTCGAGTGGGAAGTCTTGCGACTGGAAGAACTCGTTTGCTTGGGCGAACTCGGGCAAGAGCAAGAGCTCGGCCGAAATGGCAATGTTGGAAAAATCGCGGTCTTTCGCCCGGACATCCAAAGCAACGCAAGGTGCGTTAAAATGTGTGTTAGCCATTATTCGACTCCATGATAGTCGGGTTGTGGTTAGGCCCACCTGATAGCTGGAACTATCAGGTGGGCCGACTTTTTAAGCCGGATAAAACTTAAATTGCTTTTGAGTTACCTAATTCGTGAAACTTTTATATCTTTTCAATTGCTTTAGTAGTAACAGCATGTTTATGGTTGATTATTTGCGTTACTAGTAACGTCTAGTATACTTGCATCATAACAGGAGATCAATGAATGTCTGATAAGGATGTAAATGGTAAAAATAAATCGTTGCAGAATGCAAACTCTATGCGACAGGCAGCCTTCAAGGAGAGGATGAGGGCTCAGGGATTCATTCAGGTTGCGCTATGGATGACACCTGATGAGGAAAATGAGGTGAGAGCTTTTTTGAAAAGAATACGTGAAGAAAAGAATAGCATTTCGAGTTGACTATGCCATTTTTTGACACAACTGTTTTTATAGTCAACTCAATGCATTTTAATGTGACCGGTCAACAACAATTGTTGAGGCTTTAAATTAATGGCATTGGGTTCGTAATCAAAATCTTGGTTTTGTAAAATTAATTGTAACCAACCAGAATCCTGTCTGGTTGTCACTGGGCTTGCCATCGACCCGGCAGACTCACAATCGGCGTTGGGGTGTAACTACAAACCTGACGCGTCATTGTTATTTGCAACAAGCGCAACTTCGATGGTGGGCTGCACTCGAGGGCACTCGGGCCGCGACGGTGATGACAGACGCGGCCTGGTGCTCAGGCAGAAAAAAACCGGCACAAAGCCGGTTTTTTTTGGGGGGGAGAGGGTGGAGCCTTACGCGTAGATAGCCTCGACAGCCTCCACGACGGGTTGTGAAATCTGTTGGATGGCCGGCCGTTCACTTTGGCGAGCCTGCCAAACGTCGTACTCGCCCTGCATGCCGATCCACATCGCGCTGCTGGTCCCCAGCGCCAACTCCAGGCGCACAGCGATTTCAGGCGTGATGGCGGCATGACCGTGAATGATGCGGGATAGCTGTGCACGGGTGATGTGGATCGCCTTAGCAAACTGGGTGATGTTCATGCCATCCAGCCCTTCGATCCACTCAGACAACAGCTCGCCCGGGTGCGGAGGAGAGAACATAGAAGCCATGATGAAAGTCCTTAGTGATAATCCTGGTAGTCCACAACGAATGCATCTTGGCCTTCAAACTTGAAAGTGAGGCGCCAGTTGCCGTTGACTGTGATCGACCAATGCCCTGCCATCTTTCCGCCCAGCGGGTGCAGTTTCCAGCCTGGTACACCCATGTCTTCCGGCTTACATGCGTGGTTCAACGCAAAAAGTTGCCGTTTCAGACGTTGCTCATGGTGAGGCTGAATGCCTTTCTTTGAACCGGTATGAAAGAACGTTTCCAGTCCGGCATGTGCAAAGGATTTGATCATTGACGCACTGAGTGTATAGTCTTGCTATACGACTTTCCAATTGAATTTAGCTAAGGATTTCATTGCAGCGTTTGATATACGTTTCATCAACCGCTTGAGCAACCGCATTGAGCATCGCAGTTTACCACCTGCCTAAGTCCCTCGCTAATGGCAGGAATTTCTGCTCAGGGCACACCATAACCCAGCCGGTCCAGGACCTGACCGACCCAAGTATCGTCCGACGGCAGAAGCGATTTCTTGAACAGGTAGCGTCGGCCGGCGTCCGCCAGCACGTCGAGTCGGACCGCGTATCTATCCTGAAGACTCGATGCACAGCACGACAGCCTGGGCCCCGCAAGGGGAACGCCACATCGTCAGGAAAATGGCGTTATGGATCTAACTCGACCTGCTGCGGGCCGCGGAAACGGATCAGCGAGAGCGCCAGGGCCAGGCCGAAGGCGGTGCCTAGCAGCATCCAGCCAACCGATTTCAGCCCATCGAAGGGAATGCTGGCCAAGATCAAGCCGGCGACGATGCAGCCAGCTGCAGTGTAAAGGTAATGTCGCCAGATGAGGCGGAGGGGTGCGAGTTCGTGAAGGCCTCTGTCTACCAGGGAGGAAGCAGACTTCTGCTGTTTGCGGATATCTTCCAGATCCAGGGTCCGATCCCGCTCAGCTAAGGTTCTGGGTTGACGATGGAGTCTGCGCGCATAGATGGCCTCCCTGACTGCTTGTTCGTTTGGCAGGTTAGGAATCTCCGACCATCTCGACGTTCTGACACCGTAGTCAGTCAGGAGCCGTAGGGACACTCTGGGCCGCCGCAGGACCTGGAGGTACTGCCCATCCAGCATGGCCAGCCATTCGTCGCGTTCGTCCCTTGGGGCAATCACCACGATCCGCTCCGGTTCGGGATAGTTGGCTTCCCGGACCCAGGTGGCAATGGTGGTTTGTTCATGAGCACGCATAAATGCGACGCGGTGTTTGCCCTCATGCGCCCAATATAAGCCCAGCGCGCGATAGCGGATATAGCAAGCATGGTCCAGGGAGCCGAAATGGCTGCGATAGCCAGCAATTCTTTCCTCGACCTGGTCATCTGGCACATGCTCCGGGAGGCCCTTAATGCTGGCCCCCAGAACATGCTTGGGGTCAACAAAAGCCTGGAAGGCTTTCCGTCCAGGCTCGTCTTCCCAATCCATGAAAGGCAGCACTAGCTTTAGAAAAGTATGCCCATGGTATGCGCAGGTATTTCCCCCTGGGTTGTCCATCCAATCGTCCAGGAATGGTTGCCCCATCCGTTCCCGCGCGTATCTGTCCAAGCTGACTTTCAAGTCGCAAAGGGCCGCGGCGGTCAGTTCAAGCTGGGTTGATACTTCTGACTGAAGTGTCCTGACAAGAG
>NZ_JAJOHW010000117.1 GCF_021129195.1 Chromobacterium aquaticum
CCGCCGCGGTGTTGCGGGCCGCGCCGGCGCGGCCGGATGCGTATCAGCGGCGGACGCTGCTGGCGGCCTTCAATCAGGCCTTGACCGCCGAGGCGCGCGCCGGCTGGTTGAGCGCCAAGCCGGACTGGAGCCGGCTGGCCGCGCCTTACCGGCGGCTGCGCGCTGAAGTGCTGCGGGTGTTCGGCGCGGCCTTGGGCCAGCCGGACAGTTGGGGCGGCGGCCTGTCGACCAAGACGCTGCGGGCCTTGCGTGCGGCCGGCCTGTCCCGGCTGTGGCTGGGCGTGGATAACTGGGAAGGCGGCCTGTGGCAGCCCCAGGCGGTGGCGGCGGGCGTGAGCGCCGGCTATCTGATGGCGGCCTATGACTCCTATGAGACCGCCTTGCCGCCGGGGCAACGCGAGGACTGGCTGACCGCGCAGCAGGGCGCCGCCGCGTATCGCGACTGCGGCGTCACTTTGGCCAACGGCCGGCGCAAGAGCGGCTTCCAGCAATCCGGTTACTACACCAATCCGGATTGCGTGCGGCCTATCTTGCAGCAGCGCACTCAGGCCTTGCACCGGGCGCTGGGCTTCAATAGCTGGTTCCTGGACGCCTACGCCACCGGCATGGTGTTCGATGACTACACGCCGGAGAGGCGCGCCGGCCAGGCGCAACTGGCCGCCGGCAATGAGCGCAGCATGGCCTGGGTGCGCGATCGCTTTGCCGTGCCTGTGGGCTCGGAGAACGGCAATGCCGCCACCGCGCGCGGCATCGCTTTCGCGCATGGCATGCAGGTGCCGGTGTTGGGCTGGGGCGATGCGGATTTACAGAAGAACCCCAAGTCGCCGTACTTTCTGGGGCGCTGGTTTCCTGCGGATCAGCCCGAGACCTTTTTCAAGACCGTGCCGTTGAAGCAGCCCTATCGGGATATTTACTACCGGCCGCAATACCGGCTGCCCTTGTACCAGGCGGTGTTCCACGATTCCATCGTCACCAGCAATCACTGGCTGTACGACAATCTCAAGTTCAGCAATGCCTATGAAGACAATCTGCTGGCCCAGTGGCTGTACAACGTGCCGCCGCTATGGCATTTGAGCGCGGCCAGCCTGGAGCGGCGGCTGCCGCTGATGCGCTGCGTGGATCGGGTGTTCCAGCCCTTGCACCGGCGCCTGGCGACGCAGCCGCTGTCCGGTTTCGCCTGGCTGACGTCGGATCGGCAGGTGCAGCAGACTCGCTTTGCCGATGGCAGCCGGCTGACGGTGAACTTCAGCGGCCAGCCGCGAGAAGTCGAGGGCCGGCCATTGGCGGCCAGGGCGATGCGGGTGCAATTGGCGGGCGAGCTTGAACGCACGGTATTGGCAAGCGACTGCGCGCCGCCGACGACGATAGCAGGGGGGGGATGCCTGGGGTGATGATTGCCGCTATGAGTTAAATGCATTGATTTCGTTCCAATTCTGGTTTTTACGCATGGCAAGGACTCGAGTGGGTTGGATGGTGCATTGGCACAAAGACAACGCTGTCGCGTGCTAGCCATCGAGGCGGGGCGTAGGCCGCGGCAGTGCGGCAAATCTTTGCCTGGCAATCTTTTTGCAATATTGCGGCCGTCGCGGTTTGCTGGGCTCAGGCAGGTATTTTGAGTTGTGACAGTTCATGACTGTATGTGATTAACCATGATGTTTATTGACCTTGTGTAATTCATGCTTCAAGCATCGTATCGAGCCGTATGACAAATAGTCTGCGGTTGGATGATCCGACGGAGACGCGCCCAACAGAAGCGCGCCCGGCGGGTTTCGATACATGACTGGAGAGATCATGAGAACTAGCAAGACGCAGTTGGCGCTCGCCCTGGCCCTGGCAGGCCTGGGCAGCCAAGCGCTGCCGGCCTGGGCGGATGAGCCGAGCAGCGGGACATTGGACCGGGTGGAGATTACCGGCTCCAATATCAAACGCAGCATCAAGCAGGAAAAAGCGCTGCCGGTGACGGTGGTGCGCACCGAGGAAATGAGCAAGCAGGGCTTTACCACGGTGGAGCAGGTGGTGAACTCGCTGGCCAGCAACCAGTCGGCGACGGTGGGCGCCTCGTCGGTGCAGACCGTGTCGGGCGGCGCGTCTTATGCCAGCTTGCGCGGCCTGGGTTCGCAGTACACGCTGGTGTTGCTGGACGGCCGTCGCGTCGCCAGCCAGGCGATAGGCGGCTACGCCACCGATCTGAACGCGATACCGCTGTCGGCGATCGAGCGCATCGAAGTGCTGCGTGACGGGGCATCGGCCATCTATGGCACCGACGCCATCGGCGGCGTGATCAACTTCATCACCAAGAAGAGCTACCAGGGTGTGACGGTCAGCGGCGAGCTGCTGTCCACCGAACACAAGGGCGGCAATACCGGCAGCGCCAGCATCACCGCCGGCATCGGTGACCTGGCCAAGGACGGCTACAATGTTTACGGCTCGCTGAGCTACCAGAAACTGGACCCCATCACCACGCTGAACCGTTCCTTCGCCAATAAATACCTGAGCGCGGACAATCTGAGCGGTCGAGTGTTTCCGTCCAACTTCACTTACAAGGGCAATGCCTACAACCCGGCGGCGCCCAATTGCAAACCGCCGTACGCCTTGCCGCTGGACGCCAATTCCTGCGGCGAGAACGCGACGCTCTACATGGATCTGACGCCGGAGGTGGAGCAACTGACCGCCTTCGCCAAGGGCACCAAGCAACTGGGCGAGCACACGCTGTCGCTGCAATACATGGGGGCGCGCAACGTCAGCACCACGCGCATCTCGCCGGCGCCGCTGACCAAGATCGCCACCTTGAAGGCCGGCGACAAGTATTATCCAACCCACTTGCCGGACGGCACCCCCACCGACGGCAGCCCGGTGGTGATCAACTCGCGCTCGGTGCCGCTGGGACCGCGCGTGACCGAGAGCCTGTCCACCACGCAGCGGCTGGCCTTCAACGCCGAAGGCCTGCTGGCCGGTTGGGACTACCGCGGCGGCGTCGGCTACTCGGAGAACAAGACCACCATCAATTACAAGTCCGGCTATGTGAACGGCGACAAGGTGGCCGCCGCCTTCCAGAACGGCACCATCAACCCGTTCGGCCCTTCGGCGCCCGGCGCCTGGGAGAGTACTTCCTTGAATGGCGACGGCTGGGTGGCCAAATTCCAGACCATCATGGCGGACTTCAAGGTCAGCAAGGAAGTGCTGCAACTGCCGGCGGGGATGATGGCGACGGCTTTCGGCGTGGAAACCCGGCGTGAAAAGCTGGACAGCCAAATCCAGGACATCGCCCAGTTCGCCTTGGGTTCCGGCATCGCCGACTCCAAGTCCACCAGCGGCAGCCGTGGCGTGACCGCGGCCTATGTCGAGGCGGATATTCCCATCTTCAAAAACTTCGACGCTCAGCTGGCCGCGCGTTATGACCGCTATACCGACTTTGGCAGTTCCTTCAATCCCAAGATCGCGGTGAAATACCAGCCGATTCCGCAGCTGCTGATCCGTTCCTCGGCCAGCAAGGGTTTCCGCGCGCCCACGCTGTACGATGTGTTCACGCCGAATAGCAAGACCTACACCGCCAACAAGTTCAACGATCCGCTGCGCTGCCCGGGTGGCACGCCGGCCAATGGCGGCAACAAGGTGGACGATTGCAATACCCAGTTCGAGGCCCTGCAGGGCGGCAACAACAATCTGTCGCCGGAAAAGGCCAGCTCGCTGACCTTCGGCGTGGTGATCGAGCCGATCAAGGAAATCACCGCCAGCGCGGACTTCTGGTGGACCACGGTGAAGGACACCATAGGCGCGCTGGATCCGGGGGTGATTTTCGGCGATCCGGTCAAATACGCCGACAAGTTCGTGCGCAACCCCGATGGTTCGCTCAACCACGTGATCACCACCACCCAGAACCTGGGCACCTTGAGCGCGGCCGGCGTGGACATCAGCCTGGCTTTCCGCCTGCCCAAAACCGCCTGGGGCAATTTCGGCATCAATCTGGACGGCACTTACACCTCCAAGTATCAGCAACAGATGGAGCCCAAGGGGCCGTATCTGAGCCCGCTGGGAGGTTGGTATCAGAACGTGCTGCCGCCGGTGCTGCGCTGGAAGCACAGCCTGGCGTTCAATTGGGCGCAGGGGCCGTGGAGCGGGATTCTGGTGCAGAATTATTCGTCCGGCTATACCGACTTGAACCCGAATCAGGAAGGTCACAATGTGCGTCCTTACTCCAACTGGAACCTGTCCGGCAGCTATGTGTGGGACAAGAAGCTGACCATCACCGCCGGCATCCGCAATCTGTTCGACCAGGAGCCGCCGTTCAGCAATCAGACCAAGAGCTTTCAGTACGGCTTTGATCCGGTCGTCGCCGACCCGGTGGGCCGTGCTTACTTCCTGAAAGCCAGCTACAAACTCTAAGAAGCGGTTCATGCCTTCCCGTCTTGCTCGCGAGACTTTGAGCCGGTTCTAAGTTCCGCCAAGGCATTGAGAACGCCCCGTCGCGCCATTCGGCGCGGCGGGGCTTTATGTTTTTGGAATGAGTCTGCCAGGCAGGAAGGGGGCGAGTTGTTAAGGGTTAAATTGATATGGAGTGCATTTTTACATGGCAGCCATTAAAAAAACGAATGCATAAGTTTTTGCAAAATTAGCTTAATCTAAAATTCTTGTACAAAAACGTCGTAAAAATGCAAAAAAGCAACAGGTGATGCTGGCTTGTCACACAGAAAATGACAGGAAACTAGCGGGGTCATTCAAAAGGCGCTGGCAAAAATGAGGGGCTTAGTCTATTGATTTTTCAGCCCTAACATGATTTTTCCGCATTCCTGCCGCCGAGGTCTCCGCCGCGCTGTCCGCTCCGGCGTCATAAACAGGCGTTAACAATTATTGACTGAGGGCAACAATCCTTAACACACTCGAAACATGGTCATGACGTTCGATTGTCGACGGCCTGCTGTATCCAGCAAGCACTCCACAGAAGCGCTGCTGGTTTCCGTGTGCAGTTAAGGAGAAAACAAGTTGAGAAGTCAAAAGAAGCAGCTGGTGCTTGCCCTGGCCTTGGCCGGCTTGGCAAGCCATGCGCCATTCGCATTCGCCGCTGAGGCGAACTCCGGTCAACTGGATCGGGTAGAGGTCACCGGGTCCAATATCAAGCGCAGCATCAAGCAAGAAAAGGCGCTGCCGGTCACCATTCTCAAGACCGAGGATCTGGCCAAGCAAGGCCTGACCACGGTGGAGCAGGTGGTCAACAGCATCGCCGCCAACCAGTCCTCGCAAGGCGCCAGCGCCTCGGTTGGCGCCTCTTCCGGCGGCGGCTCCTTCGCCAGCCTGCGCGGCCTGGGCAATCAATACACTCTGGTGCTGCTGGACGGCCGCCGCATGGCCAACCAGGCGATCGACGGCACTTCCGCCGACCTGAACGCCATCCCGCTGTCCGCCATTGATCGCGTGGAAGTATTGCTGGACGGCGCGTCCGCCATTTACGGCACCGACGCCATCGGCGGCGTGATGAACTTCATCACCAAGAAAAGCCTGAAGGGTTTCAGCATCGGCGGCAGCCTGGCCAATCCGCAGCATGGCGGCGGAGATGAAAAGCGCATCAATGCCTCCTACGGCATTGGCGATCTGGGCCAGGACGGTTTCAATGTCTACGGCGCCATCGACTACATGAAGCAAGACATGGTGATGGCGGGACAGCGCGACTTCGCCAAGCAAATCACCCCTTTTACCAGCACCAGCCCCAACGCCTGGCCTGGCAACTACCTGGATGGTAGAACCAATACATGGGTGACGCCTTCCGCGCCAAAATGCGCTCCGCCTTTTTCTCAGTATGTTGGCGGGCGTTGTGTTGAATATTTCTCCTTGTACCCCAGCATCATCCCGCAGGTGGAGCAGATCTCCGGTATCGTCAAGGCGACCAAGCGCATAGGCGACAATCACGAGTTGTCGTTGCAATACACGCGTACCGAGACCATCACCACTGCGCAGAACGCACCGCTGCCTACCGGCGGTGACATCACCCGCGTCAACGCGGTGGACCCGACCAAGCTCGACAAGCTCTATGTGCGCACCATCCCGCTGGGCAACCGCGAGACCGAGGCCAACTCGGTCACGCAGCGGCTGATGCTGAATATGGAAGGCCTGATCGCCGGTTGGGACTATCGCGCCGGCATCGGTCGGTCCGAAAACCTGATCAAGGAAAACCTGACCTCGGGTTACGTCAGCAAGAGCAAGATGCAGTCCGCGGTCGACAGCGGCGCGCTGGATCCGTTCGACCTGTCCGGCAATAATCTCGCCGCCTGGCGCTCGGTGGGCATGACCGGCCAGACCAAGGAAGCCAAGTCCACCATCGACATGGCCGACATCAAGGTCAGCCGCGAAGTGTTCCAGTTGCCGGCCGGCATGATGGCTATCGCCTTGGGCGCGGAAGTGCGCCGCGAATCGCTGAGCACCATCTATAACAAGGCGGTGACCCGCGATGCGCTGAGCACCGGCCAGGACAAGACCGAAGACTCCAGCGGCAGCCGTTCCGCCTATGCCTTCTACGGCGAAGCGGAAATCCCGGTGTTGAAGAACCTGGATGTGCAACTGGCCGCGCGTTACGACCACTACAGCGATACCGACAGTTCGTTGAACCCGAAAGTGGCGTTCAAGTTCCAGCCCAGCTCGCAAGTACTGTTCCGCGGCTCGGCCAGCACCGGTTTCCGCGCGCCGTCGTTGTACAACATCTACCGGCCTAACCAGTTGCAGCTGACTAGCAGCAGCTATGTCGATTACGGCGCTTGTCCGGATGGCGTGAACCCGGCGCCGGGCGCGGATGGCACCGCCTGCACCAAGATGCAGCGCAATAAGCGCATCGCCGGTAACAAGAAGCTGGAGCCGGAGAAGTCGTCCTCGCTGTCCTTCGGCATGGTGATCGAGCCGGTCAAGGACTTTACCGCCAGCGCCGATTTCTGGTGGACCATGATCAAGGGTCAGATCAGCGTCCTGGATGAAAGCGCCATCTTCGCCGACCCGGTGAAGTACGCTAAAAACTTTGTCCGCGACAGCAACGGCAATCTGTCCTACATCATCGACGACTACGACAACCTGGGCAATCTGAGCGCCGCCGGCGTTGACATCAAGCTGAACTGGGTATTGCCCAAGACTTCGGTAGGCACCTTCACCGCGACATTGGATGGCACCTATCTGTCCAAGTACTCCTACCAGAACGAGAAGAACGGTCCGTATTACAGCAACCTGGGTTCCTACATCGACGGTGGCCCTACCTTCCGTTGGCAGCACAACCTGAACCTGGGCTGGTCCTACGGCGCGTGGAGCACGATCCTGGCGCAGAACTACAAGTCTGGCTACACCGATGCCAATCCGGCTAAGCAACAACATAACGTTAGGCCGTATTCCACCTGGAACTTGTCTGGTTCCTACGCCTGGAACAAGCAGCTGACCGTGACCGCCGGCATCAAGAACCTGTTCGATCAAGAGCCGCCGTACTCCAATCAACTGACGCGTTCCACGCAGCAGAACTACGATCCGCGCTTTACCGATCCGATGGGCCGCTCCTTCTTCCTCAAGGCCAATTACAAGCTCTGAGCACGTAGGCAGCAGCGGGGCGGAGATGATCCGCCCCGTTCGAGGGCCCGGCGGCGCTCCGCCGCCGGGCGAATCAGAAGACAGTGGATATGAACATGACGAGCATCACAGCCAGAGGAGTCGGCGGTCCCCCGCCCAAGCGCCGCATCGCGGGCTTGGTCGGCGTGGTCGTCTTCCATGCACTGTTGATCTACGCGCTGGTGTCGGGCCTGGCCCAGGGCGTGGTCAAAGTGATCCAGCAAAAGGTCGAAGTGGCGGTCATCAGCGAACCGCCGCCACCACCCCCGCCGCCGCCGCCCAAGATAGAGAAGGTGGTGCAGCCCACCGCGGCGCCCAAACCGCAGGCCTATGTGCCGCCGGTGGTCAATCCGCCGCCGGTCACCTCCACGGCCAACGCGATCCAGTCCACTACCTCGGACCCGGCGCCGCAGCCGGCGCCCACCCCGGCCCCGGCGGTGGAAGCGCCCAAGGGCCCGGTGTCGGCCAAGGCCAACTGCAGCCATCTGCAAGCGCCGGAGTACCCGAGCAAGGCGCAGCAGGACGAGATCCAGGGCGTGGTGCGCGTGGCCTTCCAGGTGGGCGACAACGGCAAATTCAGCACTATCGCCAATATCTCGTTCGACGGCGGCATCCCGCCGCGCTACCGCAGCGGTTTCCAGTCGGCGATCACCGCCGCGCTGCAAGGCTACAGCTGCAAACCCAACAGCCTGCTGAGCCAGGAATTCGGCTTCAAACTCGATTCCGGCGAATGAGCGCGCGCGCCGCGACCGGAACCAGCAATTCTTAGGAGAAACAGAACATGAGCAAAATCACCCGCATCGCCTTCACCGCCGTGGCCCTGTTGAGCAGCCTGACCGTTCAGGCCGCCGAAACCGCCCACGTGACCAGCAACCCCTACGGCATCGACGCCCTGTGGGCGCAAGGCGACATCGTCGCGCGCGGCACCCTGATCATCCTGCTGATCATGTCGGCGGCCACCTGGTATGTCGGCATCGTCAAGCTGCTGGAACAGCGCCGCCTGCTGAAGCAAGGCCGCGAGCTGCTGGCGGTGCACGGCGCGGAGCTGCAAAAGCGCGCCAGCGAACTGGCCGACGAAGGCATGTTCAGCGCGGTGGCGGTGGCCGGCATTGAAGCGGCCGGCGAACACAAGGGCGAACTGGCCGGCCGCGTCGATCTCAACACCTGGGTGTCGATGGCGATCTCCGACGCGGTGGACTCCGCCAGTCACCATATGCAAAACGGCCTGTCGGTGGTGGCGACGGTGGGTTCCACCGCGCCGTTCGTCGGCCTGTTCGGCACGGTATGGGGCATTTACCACGCGCTGACGGCGATCGGCATGTCCGGCCAGGCGTCGATCGACAAAGTGGCGGGCCCGGTGGGCGAAGCGCTGATCATGACCGCGATCGGCCTGGGCGTCGCGGTGCCGGCGGTGCTGGGCTACAACTGGCTGGTGCGCCGCAACAAGCTGGTGCTGGACATGGTGCGCGTGGTGGCGGGACGTCTGCACGCCAGCCTGCTCGCCAGCCGCTGAGGAGCGGGCGATGAAGGGGCGCAACGCAAGATTCGGCCAGGGCCACGGCAAGGGCGACGAAGACGCGGTGATGTCGGCGATCAACACCACGCCGCTGGTGGACGTGATGCTGGTGCTGCTGATCATCTTCCTGATCACGGTGCCGGTGGTGACGCAGACGGTGAAGATGGCGCTGCCGAAGGAAACCAATATCCCGACGCAGACCAAGCCGGAGAACATCGTGCTGGGTGTGGACACCGGCAACACCATCTACTGGAACACCACGCCGGTGAAGACGCAGGAAGAATTGCTGGCGCGGCTGGTGAAGGAAGCGAAGAAGGACCCGCAGCCGGAAGTGCACATCCGCGGGGACCTGGCGGCGAAGTATGGCCCGATCGGCCGCATCGTGCTGGCGGTGCAGCAGGCGGGGATCGTGAAGATCGCCTTCATTACCGAGCCGCCGCCGCGGAACTAGAAGGGAGAGCAAGATGGGTATGAATGTAGGCTCGTCCGACGACGATCTGATGGTGGAAATGAACACCACGCCCTTGATCGACGTGATGCTGGTGCTGTTGATCATGCTGATCATCACGATTCCGATCCAGACGCACGCGGTGAAGCTGGACATGCCGGTGAGCAGCCCCGCCAAGCCCTTGGAAAAGCCGGTGGTGGTGCAGATCGACATTGCGGCGGACAACGGTATCTTGTGGAACGGTGAGCGGCTGGCGAACCGAGAGGGCTTGGAGAAGAAGCTGACGGAAGCGGCGGCGCGGGTGCCGCAGCCGGAGTTTCACATCAAGCCGAACAAGGACGCGGGGTATGAGCCGGTGGCGATGGTGCTGGCGGAGTCGCAGCGTTTGGGGGTGACCAAGCTGGGGATTGTAGGGTCGGAACAATTCGTGCAAT
>NZ_JAJOHW010000118.1 GCF_021129195.1 Chromobacterium aquaticum
TCGCTTACAAAAAGATCGTAAACAGGTTCTAAGGCCGGATCAGGCGCGACCCACCGCGGCCAGCGCCCCGCGTCCCAGCCGCTGCGGCAGCAAGCTGCCGGCCACCATGCCGAAAATGCTGAAGCCCAGGCCCACCAGCTGCGGCGGCCAGAACGCGTCCGCCGGGCCGAACCAGTCCAGCGCCAGCCAGCTGGACAGGCCGAAGGCGATGGCCAGCAGCGCCCCCTGCGGCGTGGAACGCTTCCAGAACAGGCCGGCGAACAGCGGCGCCACCGCCGACACCAGCGTCACCTTGTAGGCATTGCCCACCATCTCGTAAATGGTGGCGTCCGACACCAGCGCGAACACCGTGGTGACGATGGCCAGGCCCACCACCGTCAGCCGCATCGCCAGCAGGAACTGGCGGTCCGACATCACCGGGATGAAGCGGCTGAGCACGTTCTCGGTGAAGGTCACCGACGGCGCCAGCAAGGTGCCGGACGCGGTGGACATGATGGCGGACAGCAGCGCGCCAAAGAACATCACCTGCGCGAACAGCGGCGTGCGCTCCAGGATCAGGCTGGGCAGAATCATCTGCGCGTCCTGCTGCATCCAGCGGCTCACCATGGTCGGATCGATCAGCGTGGCGGCGAAGCCGATGAAGATGGGCAGCATGCAGAAGGTCAGGTACAGGCCGCCGCCGACGATGGACGCGCGCGCGGCGATGTTCTCGCTCTTGGCCGACATCACCCGCTGGAAGATATCCTGCTGCGGGATGGAGCCCAGCATCATGGTCAGCAAGGCGCCGACGAAACCGACGATGTCCTTGGGCGCCATGCTGGGAATCATGGTGAACTTGTCCTGCGCCGCCGCGTGCTGCAGCACCTTGACCGGGCCACCGGCCATATCGCCTATCAGCCAGGTCAGATAGAGCAGGCCGGCGACGATCACCGTCATCTGGAAAAAGTCGGTCAGCGCCACCGACCACATGCCGCCAAACAATGTGTACACCAGCACGATGGCCGCGCCCAGCAGCATGCCGGCGTTGGCGCTGATCGCGCCCTGGGACAGCACATTGAACACCACGCCCAACGCGGTCAGCTGCGCCGCCACCCAGCCCAGGTAGGACGCGATGATGCACAGCGACACGAACAACTCCACATTGCGGCCGAAACGCTGCTTGTAGAAGTCGCCTATGGTCAGCAGGTTCAAGCGGTACAGCGGCCGCGCGAACAGCAGGCCCACCAGCACCAGGCACATGGACGAGCCGAACGGATCTTCGACGATGCCGGCGAAGCCCTTGTCGATGAAAGTGGCCGGGATGCCCAGCACCGCCTCCGAACCGAACCAGGTGGCGAACACCATGGCGGTGACGATGGGAAACGGCAGGCTGCGGCCGGCCACCGCGAAATCGCGGGCATTGCGCACGCGGGTTGCGGCATACAGGCCTATGCCCACGGACAAGAGCAGATAAACAACGACGAAGCCAATCAGCATGGGAAGGATGTTCCTCTTCTGGCGGCGCGCGCACGCGCACAAACGGAAGCCCAAAAGCAAGAGGCCGGCGGGGGCATCTGACACCCCGCCAGCCTCTCTCAATTCCTGAAAACCTTGATATCTTGCTTTGCCATCAAGGGTTTGGGGGGCGATGATAACGCAGCTTTTTCCCGCTGTGTACCCATGAAGGAATGGTTTTTTTACGCAGGCGGCAAATTGCCCGGATGTCATCCGCGGCCAGCCGCCTGTCAGCGCCCGGCGCGGCGGCGGCGGGGTCAAAAAAAGCCGCCCAGGCGGGCGGCTTTGGCGTCAGGCTCAGGCGGTTTCGCCGCCGTCGACGCGGCGGCGGGTTTGCAGGATGGGCGGCGCCCATTGCTCGCCCGGCCGTTTCTTGCGCGTGGCCAGCGTCAGTTCCGACGGCGCGAAGATATTGATGTTGTGGGTATTCGGCGTGGTGATCAGATACTGCGCCTCGGTGGCCTTGAGGAAGCCGGCGACGCGGTCGATGTTGAAGATGTCCAGGTGGGCGAACGGTTCGTCGATGAAGACGAAGCCGGACGGGTTGGACTCATCCATCATCAGGCCTATCAGCAGGATCAGCGACTTCATCACCTGCTGGCCGCCGGAGGCCTCGCCGTCGTTCATGCCCATCAGGCCCTTCTGGTCGAAGTTGAACTTGAGCACCAGGCCCGCCTGGGCCAGCGCGGCGTCGTCGTTGGACAGCTGCGGCAGCTCCACTTCCACCTGGATGCCGGCCAGCTCGCCCAGACGCTTGACGTTCTGGCCGTAGGCGCGGACGGTGGCGCGCAGCTTGCCCATATAGGCGGCGCGCGCTTCGTCGGTGAGTTCGCGCGAACGGTCCACCTCGCTCTGGCGGCGCTGGCGCTCGCGGTCCAGGCCGCTCAGGTCTTCCACCAGCTTGTCCTTCAAGGCCAGCACCGCTTCATCCTGTTCCCAGTCGCCGTTCTGCAGCCGCTCTTCCAGATAGTTGAGCTGGTGCTTGGCGTCGGCGGCGGTGTCGAACTCGCTTTCGAGCGCCGCGACGTTCTCGCTCGCCAGCGCATTGGCCGGCAGCCGCTGCGCCCATTCGCGCAGCTCGGCCAGCAAGCGGCGCACCTGGCGGCGCGTCTGCTCCACTTCCTGCTGTTTGCGCTGGAACACCGCCAGGCTGTCCTGCTCGCGCTGGCAGACGCGGTCGTGCGCCAGCCGCGCGTCGCTATAGCGCTGATCGGCGGCTTCTTTCTCGGCGCTGGCCTCGCCCAGCGCCGCGCCCAGGCGCGCCACTTCCGCTTCCAGCCCCTGCTTGCGCGTTTCCAGCGCGGCGAACTCTTCGGCGCGGCTGTCCAGCTGGCGGATGGCGTCCATGCCGCCCAGGTATTCGGCCAGGCCGGCGGCTTCGCGCGTCGCCGCCACCAAGCGTTCTTCGTCGGCGAGGATGCGCGTGTTCAACGTCTTCAGTTCTTCGCGCAGCGCCAGCAGCCGCGATTGGCGCGCGGCTTCGCCGAAGGCGAATTCATGCGCCGGCACGCCGATGTGGCGCGCGCCGCGGCGTTCGCGGAAATAACCGTCGCGGGTGATCCAGTCGCCATTGATGTCGGCGCCCTGCTCGGCGTTGTCGACGCGGCTGACGCTGTTCATCTGCCGATACAGCCATTCCGGCGCGTCGGCGGAGAAGCGCACCACTTCCATCAGACTGCCGGCATTGGCGCGCGGCGGGCTGCAGCGCTCCGGCACCACGAAATGGCGGTAGCGCAGTTTCTCGCCGATGCGCCAGGCGTCGCGGCGGTCGCTTTCCCGCTCCAGCAGCACCACGTGGCGATAGCCGCGCAGCAGCGCTTCCACCGCCGCCTGCCAGTTGGGGTCCAGCACTTCCACGATGTCGGACAACATCTGATGGCCGATGCCGGCATCGTCCAGCGCCGCCTTGAACTGGCGCACGTCTTCCGGCGAGCGGCCGCGGCCGATCTCCAGCGCTTCCAGGTGCTGGGAGCTGTCCTGGCGCTGCTTTTTCAGTTCGCGCAGGCCGTCCTTCAATTGCTCGGCCTCGCCGCGCAAGGCGGCCAGCTTGTCGGCGAGCTGGGCGGCGTCGGCGCCGTATTCCTTGCTGGCCAGCGCCTGCAGCCGGTCGCGCTCCTTGAGCTGGCCGGCCACGCCGGCGTGCTCGCCCTTGGCGGCGACAAAGGCTTCCTGCGCGCCGACGCGCGAGGTTTCCGCCGCCTTGCGCGAGGCGTCGGCGGCCACTTCCGCCGCCTTCAGCTTGGCCACCAGTTGCAGGGTGTCGGCGTGCTCGGACTGGGCCTGGTTCAGCACATGGTAGTTGGCGCGGTAGTTCTGCCAGACATTACCCAGCGAGGTCTTGGCGTCCAGATAGGCCAGCACCGGCAAGGCCTCGTCGCGCAGCCGGGCGATGCCGGTTTGCAACTGCCGCCATTCCAGGTAGCGGTTGGCGCGCGCCTTCATGGTTTCCACCCGCGTCTGCAAGGCTTCTTCCTGGCGGCTCAGCGCTTCCAGCTCCAGCTCGGTGGCGCGTTGTTCGTCGCGCGCGCGCTGGTAGTTGTCCAGCACATCCTTGTCGCCGAAGACCTGGAACACCAGGTCCAGCAGTTGGCGCGGGCTGTATTCGGTGAGCTTGTCGGTATCGCCCTGTTCCAGCGCCAGCACTTCCGCCACCGCCGGGGTCAGACCGGCCATTTCCAACCGGCGGCGGTATTCCTGCACCCCCAGCCATTGGGCCTGGCCTTCGGCCAGCTCCAGCGCCACGTCGCCGTCCAGGATCGCGTAGTGGCGCACCCAGTCGCCGCCCTGTTTCTTGACCCGGCACAGCAGGGTCACGGTGTCGGAGACGATGGGAAAGAAAGGCGTCGGATACAGGCCGCCGCTGGGGCGGCGCGGATTGTCCACCACGCCGCGCAGATAGGCGAAGGGCTCCTTGTTATTGCGCACATAGCGCTTGTAATCGCGCTTGCCCGAGCATTTGATCGCCAGCAGGGTGCGCATCGCGTCCAGCAAGGTGGTCTTGCCGGAGCCGTTGGGGCCGATGATGGTGACGATCTGCGC
Source organism: Chromobacterium aquaticum (assembly GCF_021129195.1). Lineage (GTDB taxonomy): Bacteria > Pseudomonadota > Gammaproteobacteria > Burkholderiales > Chromobacteriaceae > Chromobacterium > Chromobacterium aquaticum. The sequence continues at coordinate 4,534 of NZ_JAJOHW010000118.1, forward strand.
GTCCAGCGGCACGGTCAGCCGCTGCCAGAAGTCCCAGTGCACCATTTCCACCGATTTCATCTGGAACATCAGCGCGTCTCCTCTTGCGCCGCGTCGTCGGGCGGCAGATCAAACAATGGGCCGGCGGAAGCCTCGGCGGCGTCCTCCTCTTCCGGCGCGGCTTCGGCGCGCTTGTCGGCCAGCGCGTCGCGGCCTTCGCGGCGCAGCAGCACATCGGCCAGCGCGCCTTCGATGATGCGCGGCGCCAGCTGGGCGTAATCTATCATCAGGTCCAGCATCGGCCCCTCGTCCAGCCAGCGGCTGCGGCGCACGATGAAGCCGAGATTGACCAGGCGGCCTAGGTTGGCGTTGAAACGGGTGCGGCCGCCCAGCGCCTTGCCGAAGTCGGCGTAGAGCGCGTCCTCGGACAGGCCGGTGGACACGGTTTCTCCGGTTTCCAGCGGCTTTTGCGCGCCGAACATATCACTCTGGTTTTCCTTGCCGGCTTCGACGCGGGCGATCTGACGCTCGCGCTTGGGCAGGATGATCAGCGCCCACAGAATGACCAGCAGCGCCACGCCATCGCGCGGCAGGCCCAGGTTGTTATTCAGCCAGGCGTCGCCGGAGCCGAACACCGGTTCGGTCATTTCCGGCAACAGCGCCACCGCGATGTGCTCGGCGTAAGGATTCTCCACCAGGCGCAGGCCGACTGCGGCCAGGCTCTTGTCCAGCTCCAGGCGGAAGCTGTCGTCCAGCAGCGCCTTCTTCGCCAGCGCGTCGCCGCGCGGCACCACCCGGTGCGCCAGCAGACGGGCGGTCAGGGTTTTGATTTCTGTTTCCATTAAGAACCTTTTTGAGCCGCGCCCACCAGCCGCGCGTCGGACAGCGTGGCCACTTCGGGGTGTTCCGGCTCGATCACGCCTTCGCCGCCTTCCAGGCTGAACGGCAGCTTGGCCAGCGCGGCGACTATGCTTTGGTCGTTGCGGGTTTCCGGATCGCCGATCAACGACAGCAGCGACAGCCGATAAGCGGTTTCGTCGTAACTGTCGGCCAGCACCGCCTGGCTGATGTGGACATCGGCCGCGCCGGCCATGCCCAGCTCCAGCAGCACGTCGTACATGGCCTCGGCCTCCAGCAGGCGCTCCATTTCCGGCGCGTCCGCCAGCGGCGCGGCTTCGCCGCCCGGCAAGCTCATGTCGCCGGCCTTGGCGCGCTCGCGCGCCAGCAATTCGAATTCCGCCACATCGCCCAGCTCCGGCGTGGACAGGAAGGCCGGCTCGGGATTGATGTCCAGGCAACCGTCCAGCTTGTGCGCCAATTGCCCGGCGGCCATGCGCCGCAGCCAGTCGGCGATGTCGGTGGACGTGAGGCCGGAGCCGCCCAGATGCACACGCTGCGCCGCCAGTTGCGCCAGCCGGCGCTCGAAGGTGCCGGCCAGCGCCAGCATGCGGCTTTGCGCCAGCGCGATGGCCTGGGCCTGGTTGAGCACCAGCAGGCTCAGCGTGTCGTCCTGGGTCAGCCCCTTGATCACCTCGGTGGACTTGGCCACCCAGCGCCACACCGCCTCCAGGCGGTGCTGGGCGGCGCGGATGCGGAATTCCGACTGCGACTCCAGCGCTTCCTCGAACTCGACGTACAGCTCGTTCAAGCGCGCCAGCAAGTGTTTCAAAGCCTCGTCCGATACCTGGCCCACCGCCTGGCCGGCGGCCACCTGGCTGGTCAGATAGCCCAGCTCGACGTCGTCGCCGGCGAAATCCACCATGGTGGCCAGCGCCGCCAGCGCGATGCGCGCGCCCTCGGACAATTGGTAGACGCCGCCGTCGCTGTCATAGACCAGCAAGCCGCCCTCGCGCAGCCGCCCCAGGATGGTGGCCAGTTTGGTGTCGTTCAGATAGGCGAAACGCTGAGCGATTTCCTGCGGCGTCCACAATGGCGCTTCGGCGCGGCCGCCCAGCTCGCGCAACACCAGCAGCCGCATCAGCACTTCCTCGTCGCCGCCGCGGAACAGGGTGACGAAGACGGACAGATAGGGCCAGGCGCCGGTCAGCCGCGACACCGCCTGCAAGGAGGCGGGCTCGATGCCGGGCTGGAAAAAATCGGAGAGAGAATCCAAGGGCACTCCACCACGCGCGCGGGCGTGGAATGGCAAAAGCCATGATTGTCCGGGGGGCTTGGGCGTTCGTCAACGCATGCCCTGCGGCGGCGCTATCTTGGCCGGCCCGGTTTGGCATAAGATTCGACGATGGAGCCGCACACCGCGAGAGGAGAAGCCATGTACACCCACCGCCAGCCCTTGCTGTCGCCCAGCCTGGGCAGCCAGCGCGAGCTGATCAGCTTTCATTTCGGCGTGCCGCAAAGCGGCGAGAAAATCTATATCCAGGCCAGCCTGCACGCAGACGAACTGCCCGGCATGCTGACCGCCTGGCATCTGAAACAAGCCTTGCAGCGGCTGGACGCCGCGGGTCTGCTGCGCGGCGAAGTGATCCTGGTGCCGGTGGCCAATCCCATCGGCCTGAACCAGAACCAGAGCGAAAAGCTGCTGGGCCGCTTCGATCTGCAAAGCGGCCAGAACTTCAACCGCCATTACCCGGTGCTGTCCGAGACGGTGTACGAGGAGGTGAAAGCGCAACTGAGCCGCGACGGCAAGGCCAATACCGCGCTGATCCGCGCCGCCGCCCGGCGTCAACTGGGCGCGCTGGCGGCCGGCAGCGAGCTGCAATCGCTGCGCCACACCCTGGCCAAGCTGGCTTTCGACGCCGACGTGGTGCTGGATCTGCACTGCGATTGCCGCGCCGATCTGCACCTCTACACCGGCACCCCGCTGTGGGAGCAGTGCGAACCGCTATCGCGCTATCTAGGCGCTTGCGCCACCTTGCTGGCCACCGACTCCGGCGACCATCCCTTCGACGAAGCCTGCAGCCAGCTATGGTGGCAGCTGCGCGACCTGGCGGCCGCCGAGGGCCTGGACGTCCAGATCGACATGGCCTGCCTGGCGGTGACGGTGGAGCTGCGCGGCGAACGCGACGTGCATCACGATTACGCGCGCCGCGACGCCGAAGGCATTCTCAACTTCCTGCGCCACCGCGGCGTGATCGCCGAGGCCGCGCCGCCGCTGCCGGAACTGCGCTTCCCGGCCACGCCGCTGGCCGGCTCGGAAAACCTGTACGCGCCCCACCCCGGCGTGGTGGTCTACCACGTCCAGCCGGGCAGCGAGGTGGCCAGCGGCGAGCTGCTGGCCGAAGTGATCGACCCGCTGAACGACCGCTGCAGCGAAATCCGCGCCAACCGTCCCGGCATGCTGTACGCCACCAGCGATCGCCCCTACACCACCACCGGCCTGTCGCTGGCCAAGGTGGCCAGCCGCGAGGCGTTCAAATCCGGCAAGCTGTTGTCGGCCTGAATCAGAAAGGAAATCGATATGAGAATCTTGATCTGCGCGATCGCGCTCCTGGGCCTGAGCGCCTGCAGCCAGACCAAGGCCCCGGAGCAGGCCAAGGTGGGCATGGCCAACCCGGCCTCGGTGTATTGCGGGGAGAAGGGCGGCAAGCTGTTGCCGCAGAAAGACGCCCAGGGCAATGAATACGCCTTGTGCCAATTGCCGGACGGCCGCACGGTGGAGGAATGGACGCTGTTCCGCGCCGATCACCCCCAGTAAAGGGCTTATCCACAGCCCACGACAAAATCCAAACTTATCCACAAAACAACAAAACCGCCGGCCATCGTGCGCCGGCGGCTTGTATCCCCCTTGAGCAGGGTAAGGCTCAAATCACTTCAGGCTGCCCGACAGGAAGGCCTTCAAGCGCTCGCTCTTGGTATTGCCGAACACCTCGTCCGGATGTCCTTCCTCTTCCACCCGCCCCTGGTGCAGGAACATCACGTGGTTGGACACATTGCGGGCGAAACCCATCTCATGGGTGACCACGATCATGGTGCGGCCCTCCTCGGCCAGCGCCTGCATCACCTTCAGCACCTCGCCCACCAGTTCCGGGTCCAGCGCCGAGGTCGGCTCGTCGAACAGCATCACCTCCGGCTCCATCGCCAGCGCGCGCGCTATCGCCACCCGCTGCTGCTGGCCGCCGGACAAATGCGCCGGGTACTTGGCCTGGGCGCGCTCGTCCAGCCCCACTTTCTGCAGGTATTTGACCGCGCGCTGGGTCGCCTCCTCCTTGGAAATCCCCAACACGTGCACCGGCGCCTCGATCACGTTCTCCAGCACCGTCATATGCGCCCACAGATTGAAATGCTGGAACACCATGGCCAGCTTGGTGCGCATGCTTTGCAGCTGCTTCTGGTCCGCCGGCATCAGTTCACCCTGTTTGGTGGGGCTGAGACGGATGGCCTCGCCGTTCAGGCTGATGCTGCCCTGATTCGGTTTTTCCAGGAAGTTGATGCAACGCAGAAAGGTGCTCTTGCCGGAACCGGAGGAGCCGATGATGCTGATCACGTCGCCGGCCTTGGCCTGCAGCGAGATGCCCTTGAGCACTTCATGGTTGCCATAGCTTTTGTGGATGTTCTGGATATTCAGCTTGTCCATCATGGAATCCGTTTCTCAGTGTTTCGTCGGCTGCAGATAGGCCAGCCATCTGGTCTCGGCCTTGCGGAACAGCCCCACCAGGATGAAGGTGACGCTCAAATAGATCAGCGCGGCGAGGCCGAAGGCATTGAAGGAGTCGTAGGTGGCGGCGTTGACGTCGCGCGCCACTTTCAGGATGTCCGGCACGGTGGCGGTAAAGGCCACGGTGGTGGCGTGCAGCATCAGGATCACTTCATTGCTGTACGCCGGCAGCGCGCGCCGCAGCGCCGACGGAATGATCACCCTCCGGTACAAGGTGAACTTGTTCATGCCATAGGCGCGGCCGGCTTCGATCTCGCCGTAAGGGGTGGCCTTGATCGCGCCGGCGAAGATCTCGGTGGTGTAAGCGCAGGTATTCAGCGCGAACGCCAGAATGGTGCAGTTATAGCCTTCGCGGAAGAAATGGTTGAGGAAACCCACCTCGCGCACCGCGTCCAGGCTGTACATGCCGGTGTAGAAGAACAGCAGCTGCACATAGAGCGGCGTGCCGCGGAACACATAGGTGTAGAACCAGACGCTGCGCGCCAGCCATTTGACCTTGGACACCCGCGCCACCGCCAGCGGAATGGACACGACGAAGCCGAAGGCGATGGACAGCACCAGCAACCACATGGTGACGGCCAGGCCGGACAAGTGATAGCCGTCCGACCACAGGAAGGGGCGCCAGTACTGCTGAATGATGTCTATCATAGTTCGGCCTCCCGCACGCCCATGGAATAACGGCGCTCCAGCCACATCAGCACGAAATTGGACACGGTGGTGAGCAGCAGATAGATCAACCCGGCCACCAGGGTGAAGAAGAACACCTTGTAAGTGCTCTTGCCGGCGTCGATCGACACCTTGACCACGTCGGTCAGGCCGATGATGGACACCAGCGCGGTGGCTTTCAGCATCACCTGCCAGTTATTGGAAATGCCGGGCAGCGCGAAGCGCATCATCTGCGGAAACTGGATGCGGCAAAACACCTGCCAAGGATTCATGCCATAGGCGGTGCCGGCCTCCAGCTGGCCCTTGGGCACCGAGATGAAGGCGCCGCGCAGCGTTTCGGTGAAATACGCGCCGTAGATGAAGCCCAGCGTCACCACGCCGGACACGAAGGGATTCAAATCTATCCGCTCCATGCCCCGCCACTCGGTCAGACGGTTGATGCCGATCTGCAGGCTGTAGAAGATCAGCAGCATCAGCACCAGGTCCGGCACGCCGCGGATCAGCGTGGTGTACAAGGTGGACACCCCGCTCAGCAGGCGATTGCTGGACAGCTTGGCGCCGGCGCCGACCAGGCCGATCAGAAAGGCCAGCAATAAGGACAGCACCGCCAGCTCCAGCGTCACCAGCGTGCCTTCCCAGATAATGGAACCGAATCCATACAAAAACATGCTCATCCCCTTTCAGGAGCGGCGGCGCAACGCGTCGCGCCGGTCCTGACTTGCGCAAAAGACGAGCCACCGACAAAACGGATGGCCTATGGCGGCCACGGAAGCGCTGCGGGTTCCAATGCAGCGGTTTTGTCGGCGGCTGGCTAGAACCCGTTCAAAGCCTGCTGTGCGTCGGCGATACGGCGTTGAAAACAGCTTCGAAATGCTCATGTACCACTTGTACATTCCGCTTCCTCAGCTGTTTTCGCCTTGTCTCGCCTTAGCCCGCGAGGCCTTGAACAGGCTCTTAGCGTTTACTTGCCGTAAACGTCGAAGTTGAAATATTTCTTCTCAAGCTTCTTGTAGGTACCGTCTTTGAGCATGCCGGCGATGGCCTTGTCGATATCGGCCTTCAATTCCTTGTCTTCCTTGCGCAGGCCGATGGCGGCGCCTTCGCCCAGGGTTTGCGGATCCACCAGCTCCTTGCCGGCGAAGCCGAAGCCCTTGCCGTCCGGCTTCTTCAGGAAGCCTTCGTCAGCCTGCACCGCATCTTGCAGCGAAGCGTCCAGACGGCCGGCCACCAGGTCGGACAGCACTTGGGTCTGGTTCTGGTAAGGCACCACTTCCACTCCGGCCGGCGCCCAGTGTTTCTTGGCGTAGGCTTCCTGGATGGTGCCCTGCTCCACGCCCACGCGCTTGCCCTTCAGCGCGGCCGGAGTCGGCATCAGGCCGGAACCGGTCTTGGCCACCATCCGTGTCGGGGTGTTGAACAATTTGGCGGAGAAGCTGATTTCTTTCATCCGCGCCTCGGTCACCGACATCGAGGACAGCACGCCGTCGAATTTCTTGGCTTTCAAGGCCGGGATCATGCCGTCGAAATCGTTTTCCACCCATACGCATTTGGCTTTCAAACGCTTACAGATTTCATTGCCCAGATCGATGTCGAAGCCGACCAGCTGGCCATTGGAGGCCTTGGATTCAAACGGCGCGTAGCTTGCGTCCACGCCGAAACGGACTTCCTTCCAGTCCTTGGCCCATGCCCCAATCGATGCGGTCATCAGACCCAAGGCCATCACAGCCAACGCTTTCTTCATTTGCTTCTCCTCATAGACTTCATCTACAGCCAACGGTGAAAACCCCGAGCCGACAGCCCGGCATATGCATTTCACAAGATAAAGCGCTTGGGGCTTTTGCCCTCTGGTTTGGTCCAGCTCCGCGAGGGGCTGAGCGGTTCATGTTATATAAATAGAGCAATTTGTCTATACCGTCTCCGCTGCCCGCCGCCAACACCGCCCTTATCTAAGCTTACGTCATGTCATCTGAAAAAATTAATGACTTGGTATTTCAGCGATCCGGCGAATTCGCGGCCTGTTGAGGACAAAATACAACATCCAAGCGCCCACACAAGTAACGCTTGGTATCGGAATGGGTGTACCTGCAAGTGAAAAAGTCTTTACATGAACAAACTACCGTCCCCTGCCGGGGGCGCTGTTCAAATGGCAGACGAGGACAAGGCAGACAGGTAAGAAGGCGGGAAGGGTAAGGGGCCGCAGCCCTGAAGCATGAGGGAAGGATCAGCCCAGCGTCTGGCTGCGCGGCGGCTCCGGCGGCCTATCGGCTCACGCCAGCTTGCGCACCTCGGTGGCCTCAGGCGCCAGCTCGGCGCCGTCCGCGTCCCGGGGCGACATCAAGGGCACGGGCTGGCCGCTCTGCTTGTCCACCAATAAGGAATGGTGCTCGCCCGGCGCGAACAGATGCCGCTCGCCCCACTGGCGCAAGGCCAGCACCACCGCGAACAGGCTTTCCCCCTTCGCCGTCAGCACATACTCCTGATAAGCGCTGCCGTCCGAAGCCGCCTGGGTGGCGAGGATTCCGGCATCGACCAGCTTGCGCAGCCGGTCGGACAAGATGTTGCGGGCCACGCCCAGGCTGCGCTGGAAATCGCCGAAGCGGCGCATGCCGTCGAAGGCGTCGCGCACGATCAGCAACGACCAACGATCTCCCACCACATCGACGCCGCGGGCGACGGGACAAGGCTCATCTTTCATGGTCATGATCTTGCGGGGCGACATCGGCTTTCCTTGCATGCGGTGGTGAACGGGGCAATCAGTTGCATTTTAAAACCAGATGTCCTAGCATTCAATCGGTTTCATTTTGCAACTAGATTAAGTGAACTCGAGACCATGAACGCCAGGCACACACCATCGTCACCCTTGAAGCGCGCGCCGGCGCGCCCGGCCAATATGCCCGCCGGCCTGCTATGGCTGTTCGCCGTCGCCAGCGGCCTGAGCGTGGCCAACGTCTATTACGCCCAGCCCCTGCTGGACGCGCTGGCCCGCGATTTCGCCATCAGCCAGGCGGCCATTGGCGGCGTGGTCACCGCTACTCAAATCGGCTGCGCGCTGGCCTTGCTGCTGCTGGTGCCGCTGGGCGATCTGCTGGAGCGCCGCCGGCTGATGGCGGCGCAGTGGCTAGCGCTGATCGCCGCACTGGCGGCGGTGTCCATCGCGCGTTCCGCGCCGGCGCTGCTGGCCGGCATGCTCGCGGTCGGCCTGCTGGGCACGGCGATGACGCAAGGCTTGATCGCCTACGCGGCCAGCGCCGCCGCGCCGCATGAACAAGGACGCGTCGTCGGCGCGGCGCAAAGCGGCGTCTTCATCGGCCTGCTGTTGGCGCGGGTATTCGCCGGCGCCGTCAGCGACCTGGCCGGCTGGCGCGGCGTCTACCTCGCCGCCGCCGCGCTGATGCTGGCGATTGCGCTGCCGCTGTGGCGACGGCTGCCCGCGTTGGCCGTCGCCAAGCCCTCAATGCGCTACCCGGAGCTGATCGCCTCCATGCTGACGCTGCTGCGGCGGGAAAAGACGCTGCAAATCCGCGGCATGCTGGCGTTGCTGATGTTCGCGGCCTTCAACATTTTCTGGAGCGCGCTGGTGCTGCCCTTGAGCGCGCCGCCCCACAACTACTCCCACACCGCCATCGGCGCCCTGGGCCTGGTG